>NZ_JBBEGC010000090.1:0-29897 GCF_037401995.1 Saccharothrix sp. CCNWYY140 | reverse complement strand
ACGGAAGAAGCCCCCGCCCTTTCTTTTCCGTCATCCTTGGCGGCCTGCCCGCCGGCGAGGCTCTTTTAATCTTTAGAGTGGCGCTTCGCTTCCCAAATCCACGCTTCGCGGGTCTGAACGGCACGCGCTCCGCGCTCGCAAGCTCGAACGCGCTTCGCGCTCCCAAGCTCGAACGCGCTTCGCGCTCGCAAGATGAAAAGCGGCGCTCGCCGCGCGGCAGGCCCCCGGGGAGGGCAGGGTTCCGGCAAAGTCGTTGTGGCTGGTGTGCCCCGATGTAGGGCGGGCACGACGCCTGGTCGATCATGTGAGTGTCTAGGTCCCATGATCAGGGTGAGGTGTCGTGCCCGCTGGTTTATCGTGCCCGATCCCGGACGCGGTGGTCGCGTTGGGGTCGGTTCCCGTGGACGAGGTGCCGGATCTGCGGGAGTTTCTGGAGGCGGTGCCCGACCCGCGTGACCCTCGTGGTGTGCGGCATTCGTTGGTGTCGTTGCTGCTGGTGGCCGCGGCGGCGGTGGCGGCCGGCGCGAGGTCGTTCGCCGCGATCGGGGAGTGGGCGGACGATGCGCCGCAGACACTGCGGGCGCGGTTGGGGGTGCGGTTCGACCGGCGTCACCGCCGGTGGGTCGCGCCGGACGAGTCGACGGTGCGGCGGGTGGTGTCGGCGGTGGACGGTGACGCGGTGGACGCCGCGATCGGGGCCTGGACCGCCAAGCGGAACCCGCCGCGACGGGCCGGTGATACGCCGGCGGTGGCGGTGGACGGCAAATCGTTGGCCGGCACCTATCCGCGCGAGGGCGGGGCGGGGGTGCAGTTGGTGGCGGTGCTGCGCCACGACGACGGCATCGTGCTCGCGCAACGGCAGACGGCCCAGGGCGGGGAGCCGGCCGCGTTCGTCCCGCTGCTGGACACCGTCGACCTCGCGGGCGTGGTGGTCACCGCCGACGCCCTGCACACCACCCGCGCCAACGCCGACTACCTCCACGCGCGGGGCGCGCACTTCGTCCTGACCGTCAAAACCGGCTGGTCCAAGGTCTTCCCGCAACTGGACACCCTGCCCTGGCACCGGGTCCCGCCGCTGGAGACCCTCGACCGCGGCCACGGCCGCACCGAACGCCGCACCATCAAGGTCATCCCCCTGGGCGGACACGACCAGGCGGCGGTGGACTTCCCCCACGCCGCCCACGCCTTCCTGGTCGAGCGCTACACCCACCACCACACCACCGACACCCGCAGCGCCTACGCCACGCTCGGCGTCACCAACCTCACCGGCCCCGACGCCACCCCCGCCCGCATCGCCGCCCACCTGCGCCGACACTGGCACATCGAGAACAGACTCCACTGGGTCCGCGACGTCACCTACGCCGAGGACGCCTCCCGCATCCGCACCGGCAACGCACCCCGCGTCATGGCCGGCCTGCGCAACCTCGCCATCAACGCCCACCGCCACACAGGCCACACCAACATCGCCAAAGCCCTACGCCACACCGCCCGCAACCCCGAACGACCACTCCAACTCCTCGGAATCACCGGCTGAACAGCACAAACCGACTTTGCCGGAACCCTGCCCCGGGGGGAAGGGCGTCGATTTCTTTCCCGTCCGGCCTGCCAGAGGCAACCACGCTTTGCCTGTTTTCGCAACCGGTAAAGCGTGGTTGCAAAAACAGACAAAGCGTGGTTGGGCTTCGCCCAGGCCGGACGGGAAAGAAATCGAGGCCCTTCCCGTGGGCGCTAGCCGCTTCGGCTCGCGCCTTCGGCGCGTAGCACCCTTCGGGCTGCTTAGGTCGTCAGCCAAGCCCGTGCGGCAGCGACCAACGCTCCTACACCGATGTCCAGCGTCGGGTCGATGACCGGCGCGAACAACGGCGAGTGGTTGGCCGGGATGGTCGCCGCGACATGCCGCAGCTCGTCAAAGGTCGTGGCCGCAGCAAAAGCCGCCGGATCAGCCCCACCCAACAACCAATACACCAACGGCACCCCCGCCGCCGTCGCGAACACCCCCACATCCTCACTACCAGTCACCGGCCCGGGATCCACCACCCGCTCCGCCCCCACCACCGCCGACAACGCCGCCCGCGCCCGCCCAGCCGCCTCGACATCGTTCACCGCCGCCGGAAAACTGCTCACCACAGTCACCTCAGGATCGCGAGGTGCATTGGACGCCACCGCCTCCGCCCGCACAATCCGCTCGATCGCATTGAGCGCCCGTGCCCGCACCACCGGGTCGTAGCTGCGAACGCTGAGCAGCAGTTCGGCGTTGTCAGGAATGATGTTGGCAACCGTGCCCGCCCGCATCGCACCAACCGTCACAACACACGTGTCGCCACCCGCAATCTCCCGTGACACCACGGTCTGCAACCTCAACACAGTCGCCGCCGCCATGACCACCGGGTCCACCGCCGCCTCCGGTCGCGACCCATGTCCACCACGGCCGTGCAGAACCACCCGCACGGTGTCGGACGCCGCAAACGCCGGACCCGGCCGCACCCCGAGGAACCCCGCCGGGATCGGGGCCACGTGCTGGCCCAGCACCACGTCAGGCTTGCCGAACCGGTCGAACAACCCGTCCTCGACCATCGCCTCCGCTCCCCCGCCGACCTCCTCGGCCGGTTGGAAGACCGCGAGCACGGTGCCGCGCCACGCCTCAACCTCCGCCGCAAGCTGCCGGGCCGCGCCGATCAGGCACGTCACGTGCACGTCGTGGCCGCAAGCATGGGCGATTGGAACACCGTCGGACACGGCGGTGCTGGCGTAAGGGAGGCCGGTCTTCTCCTCGACCGGCAGGGCGTCCATGTCTGCGCGTAGCAGCACCGTGGGGCCTTCGCCGTTGCGCAGTACGCCGACCACGCCCGTCCCCCCGACGCCCTCCGTGGTCTCGAAGCCGGCGGCGCGGAGTTCGCGGGCGGCTGCCGCGGCCGTGCGGGTTTCGGTGAAGGCCAGTTCGGGGTGTTGGTGGAGGTCGCGGTACAGGTCGGCGAGGTTCACGTCGATCACTATCGACGGCGCCGCTCCCGGGGGCAACCCGGTGACCGATACACTACGTACGTAGACGCACCACGGTGAGGAGCGGTATGCCCAAGGTCATCGACCACGACGAGCGGCGCGAACACATCGTCGACGTGACCTGGGACCTCATCGTCCGGGGCGGGTTCGAGGCGGCGACCATGCGGGAGATCGCCGCCGCCGCCGGATTCGCCAACGGCGCCCTCAAGCGGTACTTCCCCGGCAAGGACGCCCTGGTCGAAGCCACGTTCGACCGCGCGCTGTCGGCGGTGCACGCGCAGATCGCCGCCGCCACGGCCGACCGCCGGGGCCTGGAGGCGCTGCGCGTGCTCTGCTACGGCGCGATGCCGCTGGACGCCAAGCGGATCACGGCGGGTCGGGTGCTGCTGGCGTTCTGGGACATGTCGCTGGGCAACCAGCGCCTGCACGACCGCTACGCCGAGCACCTGCGGACCTGGCGCGCCGCGCTGCGCGAGCACGTCCGCGAGGGACGCGCGGACGGCGACATCCGCACGGCCACGCCGGACGAGCAGCTGGTCGACGAAATCGTGCTGCTCACCGCGGGCGCCAACGTGATGAGCCTGGTCGGTCCCCGCTTCTCGACCCGCAAGCTCCAGAAGGCGCACCTGGACTCGTTCTTCGAGCGCCTGACCCGTCCCTGAGCCTCACCACGACCCGTCGGGCGACACCGCCCGGTCCGTCCACAGTGGATCGAGCGCGGCCCGCAGCTCCGGACCGTGGTCCACGGCCAGGCGCAACGCGGCCAGGTTCTCCCGCAACTGGGCGAGCCTGCTGACACCGAACACCACGTTCGCCACGGCGGGGTTGGTCAGGCAGAACGCGATCGCCGCCTGAGCCGGCGTGGCGTCGAACCGCGCGGCGACCAGGGCCACCTCGTCCGCCGCCGCCCGGATCGCGTCCCTGATGCCGCCGGGGTCCGCGCCGATCTTGCGCTCGGGGAACTTCCGCCCCGCCAGGATGCCGCCCTCCAGCACGTCGGAGGCCTGCAACGCCAGCCGCCTGGACTCGAACCAGGGACCGTAGTGCGCGCCCTCGGCCATCGACCGCCGCGCCACGCTGTACTTGAGCTGCGCGAACGTCGGCGGCACCAACCCCTCCCCCTCCGCGAAGGCCAACGCGGCCTCCAAATCCCGCGCCACCCAGTTGTTCACACCCCACACCGCGAACCGACCGGCACGAATCTGCTCGTTCACGTCGGTGACGATGGCCCGGACGTCCGGCGGCGCCAGGTAGTCCCCCACCACCACGCTGTCGAACCGCTCGACCCCGACCCGCTCCAGCGACGTCGCCAACTGCCCCGCGAACCCGGTGGCCGGGTACTCCCACAGCCACAGCTTCCCGCACAGGTGGTACTCGTCGCGCCCGATCCCGGCAGCGCGCACGGCCTCGCCGAAGATGATGTCGGTGCGCGCCTGCTCGGCGTGCGGACCCATGTTGTAGTGGGCCACGTCGAACAGGTTCACGCCGGCATCCACCGCGTGCCGCAGCAGCGTCACGGCGTCCTCGAACTCCATGCGATCCCAGGTGTTCCACGAGCCCAGCCCGAAGACCGGCACCCGCGGACCACCGGGCCCCAACACCCGCTGCTGCACCACGACCAACCCCTTCCACACCACAAGGTCGGGTTAGTCTACACACATAGACTAAAATCTTGATCCCTCGGGACCCACCAAGCAAGATGGAGACGTTTCATCTACATACGTTGACGGAGGACACCCGTGCCGACACCCCCACCCGCCGACCTCGTCCTCACCGGCGGCACGGTGCTCACCTTCGACGCCCGAGACCGCGAGGCCGACTCCCTGGCCATCGCCAACGGCCGCGTGGTCGCAGTCGGCAACGCCACCACCTTCATCGGCCCCGACACCCACGTAGTCGACCTACACGGCCGAACCGCCCTCCCCGGCATCAACGACTCCCACCTGCATGGCGCATGGCTGGGCGCGCTGTGGCCGCGCACCCTCCTAGGCCCGGACGGCGCCGACCACGCCACCCCTCTGATCACCGACGCCGAGAGCAGACGCAAAGCAATCCTGCACGCCGGCGACATCGCCGCCCGCCTGGGCATCACCAGCTACACCGAACCGGGCCTAGGCCCCGGCGAGGACAACGGCCCCACCGGTTGCTTCAGCAGCGCCGTACTGGACGAGTACGCAACCCTGGCCGCCGAGGGCCTGCTACGCGCCCGAATCACCGCACTACGCCTCTTCGGCGAACTGGACGGCCGCAGTTCCCTGGAAGCCTTCGAAAAGGGCCTGACCACCACCCCGCCACAGGCCGACCCGCGGTGGCTGAACGTAACCGGCGTCAAGATCTTCGCCGACGGCATCCCACCCATGCGCTCAGCCTGGACCCACCACTGCTACCCCGACGGCACGTCCGGCCACCTACTGGTAGACGGCGACCACGCCCCGGACCGCGAGGCCAACCTCCGCGCCATGATCACCCTGGCCCACCGCGCCGGCCACCAGATCGGCATACACGCCACCGGCGACCGAACCATCGAGGTCGTGGTCTCCGCACTGGCCGACGCGATCGCCGAGTTCGGCCCATCCGGCCGCCACTACCTGATCCACGGCGACCTGGCCCCACCGCACGTACTGGCCCGCCTTCCCACCCTGGGCATCGGCCTGAACACCCAACCCGCCATCGCGGTCACCACAGCCACCTGGCTGGAGGCCGCCCTGGGCGAGGCCGTCCTACGCACCGCGTGGCCCCTGCGGGAGGCCTTCGACCGCGGGGTACAGGTGTGCCTGAGCTCCGACGCCCCCGTGCTCACCCCGGACTGGCGCCACTCCATCGCCGCCGCCGCACAGTGGCTGGACCTCCCAACCACCCGAGTGCTCATGCGCCGCCTGCTACGCGCCCACACCGTCCTCCCGGCCCACCAGGACAGGGCAGAAACCTGGAAGGGCACACTGGAGGTGGGCAAAGCAGCCGACCTCTGCGTCCTGGAAACCAATCCGCTCGACATCGCCCCAGCCGACCTCCCGCACGTGGACGTGACGATGACGATCGTGGACGGCCGGATCGTCCACGAGGCCTGAACCTCAGTCTCGAAGCTCGGGAAAGGCGGCCCGCAGCTCAGCGAACAAAACGCCGTGCCGCCCGAACCCCATAGTCGCAGCAGCGGTGTGCACAACCTCGAACACAGCACGCAACGAGTCCTCCCCATTGACGGAGAACAAGACCGGCAGCGCCATCGCCTGCTGGAGGAAGTTGTCGACACGCCCATCCGGAGTAGTGATCAGCGTCTGCGGCACGGTCGGATCAGACAGCAGCCGTTCCCACGGATCCCGGTCGTTGTCGAACGGCGGAGGCAACGGCTCACCCCGATCCACCGCGTCCAACGCGGGCGCGATCCACGAGACCCCGTCCAGACCAGCCTCCGCGCACGCCCGCCGCGCCGCCCACCGGGCAATATCCCTTTGCACCGCACCAGGTGCGCCGGCCAGGCCGTCCACCAGTCCCCGGTCCAACCGGGCCAAGTCCTGCGCAGGCCGCAACTTCAACAGCCTCGGGTCCGGCAGCACACCGCCCCACTCGCGCAGCCGCGCCTCGTGCCACGCCTGCTCGGCGGCCCGCTTCCGGGCTTCCTCGGCCTGCCGACGGGCGCGTTCCTTCTCCTCCCGCGTCGGCGGGGGCGGTTGCTTGCGGGCGTAGTCGTGCCAGTACTCGGCCTGGGCGCTGGACTTGCGGACCACGGCGTCCGGTGCGGGCGGTGCGGGCCAGAACTGGAGGAGGTAGCGCTCCAGCTCCGGGTCCTCCGGTTCGCCGGCGTGCTCGCGGTCCAGTCCCAGACCGCAGTAGCGGACGCGGTAGTCGGTCTCGGCGAGGTCGAGGTCTTCGGACCACTCCCCCGCCCAGCCCACCAGCGCCGCCGTGCCGGCCGGTCGGAAGGACGCCTCCACGACGTCCTCCCACTCGGGCGCCAGGGGCGGCTCGGTGTCGTGGAGTTCCACCGTGAAGCCGACTTCGCCGGTGTGCAGACCGGTCATGAGGAACAACGCGCCCGGGACCGCCGCGCCCAGCAGGCCGTTGCGCTGCCCGCCGAAGCACTCCCCCATCTCACCGCCGATCTCGACGTCGCTCTCGACCGACAACTGCCCGTAGTGGACCCACACCGTGTCCTGTAAGAGAACCCGCACGGTTGCACTATCGCGTACGGCCACCCGGGCGGTGTGACGCGACACCCGGAACCGGTCGGCGCGGGTGTTCGTATTCCCCGGTGTCGGGACAAGATCGTCGAAAGGGTGGTGGACCAAGGTGACCGACGGCCGCGAGGAACTCGTCCCCCTGCGCACGGACTTCGACTCGGCGTGGCGCGGGTTCGACCGCCGCCAGGTGCGGCACTACGTGGCGGCGGTGGAGGCGGACCTCCGGCTGCTCGCGGTGGACCGCGACGCGGCCGTGGCGCGCGCCGACGACCTCGCGCGCGAACTCGAACGCGCCCGCGCGGAGATCCGGGAGTTGAAGGAGCGCTTCGACCGGGTGTGCCGCACGCCCGTCGAGCCCGACGCGCTGTCGGAGCGGCTGCGCCGGATGCTCGAACTCGCACACGCCGAGGCCGACGAGGTGACCTCGCGGGCGCGGGCGGCGGCGGACCAGAGCTGGGAGACCACCCGCCGCGCCACCGAACGCCTGCGGGAACGGCACGAGCGCCTCGTCGCCGACCTCGACGCCCGCCGCCACGAGATGGAGACCGAGCACCGCGACCTGCTGCGCCGCACCCGCGCGGAGGTGGACGCGATGACCCGGGAGGCCGAGCAGCGCCGCCGCGACCTCGACGCGCAGGCCGCAAGGCTGCGTGCCCAGGTGGAGGCCGATTTCGAGGTGGCGATGTCCGCCCGACGTGCCGAAGCCCTGCGCGAGGTGGCCGACCAGCGCGCCGCCGCGCGTGCTCACGCCGAAAAACTGGTTCGCGAGGCCGAGGAACACGCCCACCGGATCGTCACCGCGGCCCGCGCCGAAGCCGACCGCCTGGCCGCGCGGCGCGCCGACATCGCCACCTCGTTGCAGGAGGCGGAACGCCTGCTGGCCGACCTGGACCCCTTGCTGGAACCGGCACCGGAGGAAGCCGACCTGCTCGCCCACTTGGCCGCATAAATCTGTCGGCCGGATTCGGGGAGAACTCCTCCCAGCGCCCCACGTAGGGGGTGCGGGCGACGTGCCCGCGGGAAGGAGCCGAAGCCATGTGGAGAGCACTGAGGCGGCTGGGACTGCTGGTCGCGGTGGTGGCCGGGGCGTTGCTGGGCACGGCCGCGCCCGGTTGGGCGTTGCCGGTGTTCGTCAACGACGAGACGTGGGCGTACTTGAGCAACCCGCAGAGCGGGATGGCGGTGGACGTGGAGGCCGCGTCCACCACCGACCAGGCACGGGTCCAGACGTGGCCGTTCCACGGTGACCTCAACCAGTACTGGCAGGTCAAGAAGGTGGCGGGCACCCCGTACGTGGTGGTGGTGGCCGCGCACAGCCGCCGCTGCCTGGACGTGCGGTGGGGCAATTGGAGCAACGGCACCCCGGTGTGGCAGTGGGGTTGCCACGGCGGCGACGCGCAGCTGTGGCAGCCCGAGCAGGTCGCGTCCGACGGTGCCGGCGGCGTGACGTTCCGGCTGCGCAACAAGGGCAGCGGCCGGTGCCTGGAGATCCCCGGCGGCATGGCGGCGCACGGCGCCAAGCTGGGCATCTGGGACTGCCACGGCGGTCGCAACCAGGAGTGGCGGTACGGCAGCTACCTGAGCAACCCGGCTCGCGGGCACGTCGCCGACATCCCCGGGTGGCACCCGTACCCCGGGATGGGCGCGCAGGTGTGGACGTTCCACGGCGGCACGAACCAGCAGTTCACCGCCGCGTACACGAGTGGTCACGGTGCGAGTGCGCGGAAGCTGCGGGTGGCGCACTCGGGCTTGTGCCTGGGGTTGCAGAACGCCGACATCGGCCGCAACGGGGCCCTGGTCGTGCAGCAGGTCTGCGAGAGGGACCCGTGGGAGGACGCCAACCAGGTGTGGTTCGAGGAGCGGGTCGCGAGCGACAAGTGGGGCTGGCCGATCCACCGGTACCGCAATGCCGCCAGCGGCAAGTGCCTGGACATGTGGGTCCACGACGCCGCGGTGGGGGCGCGGGTGCTCCAGTGGGACTGCCACAACGGCTGGAACCAACAGTGGCGGGCACGGTGAGGTGATGGAGTCCGGGTGCGCCTAGCGCGCACCCGGTTCCCTCAGCCGGACAGCGGTTCCTGGAACACCATGACCGGAACGTCCCGGACCACGCGGACGGCACCGGCGTCGTCGGCATTCCCAACGGTCTCGACCGTTTCGACCGCATGCTCCTGAACCGGCACGTCGAACGCGTCCAGCACGTCCTCCTCCACCGGCTCCTCGACGGCCGCGCTCACCGGCGCCACCACGAGGTGCTGCTGGGCCTGGTTGATCCACAGCAGCCACATCACCTCGTCCCGGTGCCCCCGGAACTCGGCCTTGAGGGCGGACAGCGCGCCCCGCACCCGCGCCACCAACACCTGGTCCTCGGCCACGGCTCCCCAGACGGCACGCGCGCCGGCATCCCGCGCCTTCACCATCAGCCGCACCTGCTCCGCCAACTGGTCGGTCGCGAGCTCCGACCAGGCCGCGGCAATTTTCCGAGCTCGGTTCACAATGCACATCCTCACCCAGCGGGGCCATCCCCGGTGGGAAGACACGGAGTAATCCATCTCTCGTTTCGAGAGATCCCGAGTGGACCACCCGACTACCCCTGACCAATCAAGACACCCCACGCCGAGATCCACAATGGACCCCGCTCCCTCCCGCCGAAGCGCGTGGATTGTCGTACCCGGCGAGGAGAATGAGCCCCAGGGGGCGCTCCGGCCACAATGTCATACCCCCGTGGGACAATGGAACCGGGGGCCGGAGGCCAAGCCGAACTCCACCTCACACCCAGCGCGCCAGCCAATCCGCACCTTGCCACGCCCAACCAAGCCGCACCCAACCGAGCCGCACCCAACCGAGCCGCGCCCAGCCTGCCTTGCCGCGCCGAGCCCCTGCCGCGCCCGGCCCGCCTTGCCGCCCCAGCCCGGCCACGCCCAGCCCGGCTTCGCCCACGCTGGCCCCGCCGCGCCCAGCCCCGCCCGGCCTTGCCGAGTTCTGCCACGCCCAGCCAGCTCCCGGCGGACCCGCGCGCCGGCATCCGCCCGCCCGCCTCAGCCCGTCCCCAGCAGCCCGCCCCGCAGCAGCCCCAAGCCCGAGCCGGCCCAAACCAAGCCAGCAGCCGATCCCGACCCCGAACCCAGCCCCCGCGCCAGCCCGCCGTCAGGGCAACCGCAGCAAAGCCCGGAACGTCGTCCCCGCAGCCCCCGTGTGCACCCGCACCAAGTCGGCCAGGTCGTTCACCATCAGCAACCCCCGCCCCGACAGCTGCCCACGCCCAGGCGGACGCCGTCCGGCCAGCGGGTCGGTGAGCGAGCCACCATCACGCACCTCGCACACCAGGTGCCCCTCGGCCCGCCACACCCCCACCCGACAAGGCCCGCCGGTGTGCCGCAAGCTGTTGGTCGCCAACTCGGTCACGATCAGCTCCAGGTCCGCGACCCGGTCCAGACCACCGGCGTGCGCCACGGCGAAGCGCCGCGCCGCCGCCAGGTCCGCGGTCCCGGCCACCTCGAACACGGCGTGCGACGGCGGGGCGGGCAGCGGCTCGTTGTAGCGGGACAGCAGGCCGGGCACGTCGTAGTCGTCGCTCGTGCGCTCGTCCGTGCCCTCCCACACCACCGGGTGCGTGACATAGGCGTCCGCGACCGCCCGCGGGGACAGGGTGGACAGGTCGTACGGGCACAGGATCGTCACGTCCCGGCCGTCGAAGGCCAGGTTGATCAGCGCTTCGTGCTGCGCGCACGCCGGGTACTCGTCAACGCTGCGACCGGCCCAGATCGGCTCGCCGACGATCCGCACGTGCCGGTCCGGGTGGCGGTCGGCGAAGCGGCGCAGGATGCGGGCGATGATGCGGCCCGGGTTGCGGCCCTCGACGGCCATGTCCAGCAGGGTCACGTGCCGGGCCAGGGCGCCCAGGCCTGCGCGCAGGACGTCAAGCCTGCGGCCCGGCACGGCCATCGCCACCGGCTGGCCCGCGTCCAGGCCCTGCGCCGCGAACGGCACGAGGGCGGCGAGGTACTCCTGGTCGGTCCGGTAGAACAGCGCGGGGTGGATGAAGGGGTTCACGGGATCTGCTCCACCCGGACGTCGGGCATGTCGAGGAGGTCGCCCAGGCGCGCGGCGCCGACGGCACGCGTGCGCAGCACCAGGGACCTTTCGCGGCGTCTGGCCGAGTCGGCCAGCAGCAGCAGGCCGCGGTGGTCGATGAAGGCCAGGTCGGGCGCGTGCACGACCAGGTCGCCCTCGACGTCGATCCGCTCCAGCAGGGACCCGAGCAGGTCGTGGCTCGCCGCGTCCACCTCGCCGGCCAGCTCGACGACCTCGCCGCCGGGCGCGGCGTGCAGCCGGAACGGCGTCGGGTGGTTGGCGCACGGGTGCACGCCGGCCAACTGGGTCACGGCGTGCTCGTCCAGCACGGTGGTGTCGTAGCCGCACATCGCCGAGAACGGCCGCCGCGCCATGTACCGGTCGACCAGGTGCTCGTAGCGCAGGAACGCGGTCAGCTTCGCCGGCGTGCTGACCAGCGGCGTTGCCTCGGCGGCGACCCGCAGGCCGGTGAACCCGTCGGCCAGGGCCTGCTCCGTGGCGGCGGCGTACGCCCGGACGTGCTCCTCGGGTTCACCCGAATAGGTGTCGCTTAACGGGGTGACCTGAGCGGCGCCGGTGGACAGGGCGGTCTCGATGCCCGTGATCCCGGCCAGGTCGTCCGGGGAGGCCCCGAGGGCCGCGTAGCGGACCCGTTTGCCCAGCTCAAGCCCTTCGGCGAGGTACTCGCGCACGCGTGCCAGGAAGTCGGGGGTGTCCTCGTAGGACCAGCAGAGGTGATCGTGTCGACCCAAGTCGCGCGCGTCCCGCACGCTCCCCGACCTGCGCATGTGCCAAACCCCACCATGAGAATCCCGGATCGCCGGGCCGCGCGGGCTGGCTGCTGAACCCGGGGCTTCCTGCCGGAACCAGCCGGCACCGAGCACTGTACACACCCCGCCGGTGCCCCCGCGAGATCGCACGGGGGCACCGGGTCGGGACTGGGAACGACGTCGGAACCTGGAAAACTCAGAACACGGACACGCCGTACTTGGCCAGCGCCTCGGTGACGGGCTGGTAGAACGTCGTGCCGCCGCGCCGGCAGTCGCCGCTGCCGCCCGAGGTCAGGCCCAGCGCGGTGCCCCGGTCGTACAGCGGGCCGCCGCTGTCGCCCGGCTCGGCGCACACCGTCGTCTGGATCATGCCGCGGACCGTGCCGCCGCCCGAGTAGTGCACGGTCACGTTGAGCGCGGTGACCGTGCCGCTGTGGGTGCCGGTCGTGCTGCCCCGCCGGGTGACGGACTGGCCCACGACGGGGTCGGCCGCCGAGGTGATGTCCGTGCCGCCGACGGTGACGGAGATGGTGACGGAGGTGTTGGTGTAGCGGACGATGCCGTAGTCGTTGCCGGGGAAGCTCGACCCGGTGCGGTCGCCCAGCTTGGTGTTGTGCCCGGAGTCGGCGAACCACGCGGTCGCCGCGTCGGTGCAGTGGCCGGCGGTCAGGAAGTAGTACGTGCTGCCGCTGCGCACGTTGAAGCCCAGCGAGCAGCGGTACCCGCCGCCGTAGATCGCGTCGCCGCCGGAGATGAGCGGGGCGAACGTGCCGGTGGCGCGGTCCACGCGGACCGCCCCGCCGGTGCGGTCGGCGGCCGAGCGCAGCCCGGCGAGCCGGTCGGCGGACACCGAGGAGTCGGCGGTGACGACGACCTGGTTGGTGGCCGGGTCGAGCGCCCACGCCGTGCCGGGGGTGCCGGCGTCGAGCGCGGTGCGGAGGTCCTCCAGTTGGCGGGTGCTGCGGGTGACCAGGCGGGCCTGGCCGCCCGCCGCGCGCACGGCCGCCGCGGCGGCCCGGTCGGTGACGTTGACGACCTGGCGCCCGGCGTCGAGGTGCACGCCGGCCGTGCGGTCGGCGCCCAGGGACGCGGCGACCGCCGTCGGGTCCGCCGGTGCGGCGGTGGCGGTGGAGGGGATCAGCGCGGCGGTGGTGACAGCCGCGGCGGCGATGACGAGGGCATGGCGAACCGTTCTCATAGCTCCGCCCTTTCGCAGGGGCGAGGGGCGCGGGTAGGCGCACCCCTCGGACGGGTGTTTGAGACTCGTCCCACCCAACGGGACGGTGCAGGCCCGCACAAGGCTGCGAAGGACTGACGTTTGCTGCCCCGCGGAGGCCCGCAACCCTTTCGGGTTCGCGAATGGTGGCAGGGTTTACCCCCCGTTCGGCCGAGGTAACTCTCTGCCGAACGGGTGCGAGCAGCGTGTCCCCACGACGAAAGACCCCAGAGGAGCAGTCATGCGACGCCTTCCGGGCCCAGCCCTTTTCGCCGCCGTCCTCCTGGCCACCGCGGTCACCGCCGCACCCGCCGGCGCGGAACCGACCACCGGGTACATCGTCCTGCTCGACGAGAACGCGCCGGTGACCTCCGTCGCCGCCGAGCTCGGCGTCCCGCCCGAACACGTGTACGAGTCCAGCGTGCGCGGCTACTCCGCCAAGATGACCGCGTCGGACGCCGCCCGGATCGCGGGCGACCCGCGGGTGAAGCTCGTGCAGCCCGACGGCGTGGTCACCACGATGGCGCAGACCCTGCCCACCGGCATCGACCGGATCGACGCCGAGCTCAGCCCCACCGCCAAGATCGACGGCAAGGACGAGCGGGTGGACGTGGACGTCGCCGTCATCGACACCGGCATCGACCTGGACCACCCCGACCTCAACGTGCACACCGCCGGCGCGAAGAACTGCTCCACCGGCCAGAGCGCGGACGACGGCAACGGCCACGGCACGCACGTCGCCGGCACCATCGGCGCGCTGGACAACGACGCCGGTGTCGTCGGCGTCGCGCCCGGCGCGCGGGTGTGGCCGGTCCGGGTGCTGAGCAACAGCGGCAGCGGCACGTGGGCCGACGTCATCTGCGGCATCGACTTCGTGACCGCGCACGCCAAGGACATCGAGGTCGCCAACATGAGCCTGGGCGGCGCCGGCACCGACAGCAAGTGCGGCACCAACACCGACGCCATGCACGAGGCCATCTGCCGGTCGGTGCAGGCGGGCGTGACCTACGTCGTCGCCGCGGGCAACAGCGCCGTCGCCACCACCAACTTCGTGCCCGCCACCTACGAAGAGGTCGTCACGGTGAGCGCGCTGGCCGACTTCAACGGCAAGCCCGACGGTGGTGCGACGTCGACGTGCCGCAAGGACGTGGACGACACGTTCGCCGACTTCTCCAACTACGGCGAGGACGTCGACATCATCGCGCCGGGCGTGTGCATCCTGTCCGCCTGGCACAAGGGCGAGCGGTACAACACCATCTCCGGCACGTCGATGGCCAGCCCGCACGTGGCCGGCGCGGCGGCGCTGCACAAGGCCAAGAACCCCACCGCCAAGCCCGCGGACGTGAAGGCCGCGCTGGTGGCGGCCGGCACCGACAAGTGGACCACCTCCACCGACCCGGACAAGAAGCCCGAGCCGCTGCTGAACGTGGCCAAGTACTGATCCACTGTGGACGACCGGCGGCTCACGTGCCACGATCCGGACATGGCCGACCGGGAGCGGATCGCGGAGTCCTACAGCGACACGAACGTCCTGTTCCACCTGCTGCGCCACGTGGGCTGGGGCGACCTGGTCAACGTCGGCTACTACACCGTCCCCACCCTGCACCACGGCCTCGCCGGGCTCGGCTGGTTCCAGCGGGAGCTAGTGCGCCGGTCGCTGGACCTGCTCGACGTCCGACCGGGTGAACGCGTGCTGGACGCGTGCTGCGGGCGCGGCCTGTCCACCGCGGTGCTGGGCCGGCGGGGGTGCACGGCGGTGGGCGTGGACTTGCAGCCCGAGCAGATCGCGGAGGCAAGGCGGCGGTTCGGCGACCGGCCGGGCGCGGAGTTCGCGGTGGCGGACGTGACGGCGCTGCCGGCGGAACTGGGCGAGTTCGACCGGGTGCACTGCCTGGAGGCGGCCTTCCACTTCGGCCCGGACGGTCGGGCGGCGTTCCTGGCCGAGGCGTTCCGGGTGCTGCGGCCGGGCGGGCGGCTGGTGCTGGTCGACTTCACCTGGCGCTCCCCCGACCCGTCCACCATCGCCTCGGTCGACCGGCACGGACTGGTGCGCTCCGCCTGGTGCTTCGACGAGGTCGAGCCCCTGGACCGCTACCCCGCGCGAGCCACCGAGGCCGGCTTCACCGTGACCGCCGTGCACGACTGGACCCGTCCGGTGCTGGAGCTGCCGATGAGCCTGGCCGGTGTGGTCCGGGCGTCCGTCCGGTCCCGGCTCGGGCGACGGGCGCTGTGCCTGCGGTGGCCGGGGCTGCGGGAGCTGTCCGCCGCCGACTGGCAGGCCGTCGAGGAGAGCCTCGAAGCCCACCTAGCCTGGGCTCGTGCCTGCAACTACACCGCGTTCGTGCTCGACAAGCCTTAACTTCGCCCCTTCCGGGTAACCCGTGGCCAACTCCCGACCACGAGGAGGAGCCATGACCGTCCCCCACCCGGAGCCCCCGTCGCCCCGGCCGACCCCCGGCGAGCCCGACCCGGTCCCGCCCACCCCCATCCCCGACCCGGTCCCACCTTCGCCGGAGCCGAACCCGCGGCCCCTGGAGCCCCCGGACTGAGCCATCCGAGTAGTTCTACCGACGTCGGTCGGTGGTGGCCCCGGCTAGCGTGCACGCATGGGGACACGACTGGCCGGTGTGGCGGTGCACCTGCCCGAGCGGCAGGTGAGCACGGACGAGGTCGAGCGGCGGGTGGGGCCGTACGCCCCTCCGCCGGGGCTGATCCGGCGGTTGACCGGGATCGACTCCCGGCACGTCATGCGGGACGACGAGCAGGCGTCGGACCTCGCGGTGGCGGCGGCGCGGAAGCTGCTGGCCGAGGCCGGGGTCGAGCCCGGGGACGTGGACCTGCTGCTGTTCGCGTCCGCCAGCCAGGACATGGTCGAGCCCGCCACCGCGCACATCGTGGCGGCGAAGCTGGACCTGCGCTGCCCGGTGATGGACGTCAAGAACGCCTGCAACAGCGTGCTCAACGCCATCGAGGTCGCCGACGCCCTGATCGCCACCGGCCGGTACCGCACGGTGCTGATCGCCAGTGGCGAGGCGCCGTCGCGGGCGGTGCGGTGGGAGGTCGGCGGGTTGCGGGAGTTCCTGCGCGCCTTCCCCGGGTACACGATGTCCGACGCGGGCGCGGCCGTGCTGCTCACCGAGGGCGAGGCCGGGGTCCTGGGCTGCGGGTTCACCGCCGACTCGACGCGGTGGGACGTGGGCACGCTGCCCGGCGGCGGCTCGCAGCACCCCCGCGACCCCGAGCGCACCTACTTCGACCTCGACGGCGCCCGGCTGAAGGACGCGTTCCTCGGACTGGGCAGCGGCATCCTGGACGACACGCTCGACCGGCTCGGCCTGACCTGGGACGACTTCGCCGTGGTCGCCGTGCACCAGGTGTCCCTGCCCTACCTGGACGTGTTCGCCGAGGGGGCGGGCGTGCCGAAGGACAAGCTCGTGGTCACGCTGCCCGAGCACGGCAACCCGGCGTCCGCGAGCCTGCCGCTGCAACTGGTCACCGCCCAGCGCCTGGGCCGCTGCGGACCCGGTGACCTGGTGGCGCTGGTCGGCTTGGCGGGCGGGGTCAGCCTCGGCCTGGTGGTGGTCCGGCTGTGAGCCTGTGGGTGGTCGTGCCCGCGTACAACGAGGAGCGCGGGATCACGGCGACGCTGGAAGCCCTGGCGGCGCAGCAGGACCCCGATTTCACCCTCGTGGTGGTGGACAACGGTTCCACGGACTCCACTGTGGACGTTGTCCAGCGGTTCGCCAAGGAGAACACCCACCTGAGACTGGAGATCGTCCACGAACCCGAGAAGGGCACCGGCGCCGCCGCCGACACCGGTATGCGGTACGCCATCGACCAAGGTGCGACCCGGCTGGCCCGCACCGACGCCGACTGCCTGCCCGCGCCCGACTGGACCGCCCGCGTGAAGGCCGCGTTCACCGACGGGTTGCGCCTGGTGGCCGGACAACTGCTGCCCCGCAAAGACGAAGGCCTGCCGACGGCCACGCGGTGGGCGCTCGTCGCCGCCGTCGAGGTCGCCTCGCTGTTCGGCAAGATCCGCCCCGGCAACCGCGACCCGCGCTACCGCGGCCCGTACGTGATGACCGCCGGCTGCAACATGGCGATCACCGCCGAGCTCTACGCGCTGGCGGGCGGGTTCCCCCGGTCCAAGATCGAGGACCTGCACGAGGACCGCGCGCTGGTCAACGCCGTACGCCTGCACACCAAGGCCTACGGGCTGCGGCGGGACGTCGTGGTCCGGGGCTCCTCGCGGCGCGCCCAGGCGTGGGGGCTGCGCAAGACCCTCGCGTGGTACGCCGACCACCGCTACCGCCCGGACGTCGTGGACATCCGGTGAACTGGGAACTCCGCCTCCAGCTCGCCGCGCACCCGCTGGCCTACCCTCTGGTGCGCGGCATCGGCCGGATCGCACCGGTCGTGCGCGTGCCCCGGGTCGGCGTGGTGGTGAGCGACGCCGGGATCGCCAAGCGCGTCCTCAACGACCCGACGCACTTCACCAAGACGGGCCCCGGTTCGCCCGCCGACCTCTGGACCCCCGTCGTCGGCCCGACCGTGCTGCTGAACATGGAGGGCCACGCCCACGCCGAACTGCGCCGCAAACTGTCCGGCCTGTTCACGCCCCGCAGCGTCGCCGACCTGTGCGCCCGCGTCACCGACGAGCCGGTGAAACGCCTCCGGGAGGACCTCGCCACCGGGCCGGTCGACCTGGTCCCGGTCGTGCGCCGCCTGGTCGGCGCGGTGATCTGCGAACTGGTCGGACTCGCCCCGCGCGAGGCGGTCGCGGCACACGCGGCCGGCACGGCCATCACGTCGATGATCCGACTGGGCCGCCCCTCCCTGACCCCGGCGCAGGTCCGACACGGCAGGAACGCACTCGGCATCCTCACCCGCCCCGCCTCCCGCGCCTACGCCGAGGGCGACCCGGCCACCGTGCCCGGCCGGATGCGCGAACTCGGGCTCACCGAGGAGGAGGCGCTGGGCGCGGTGGCCGCGTTCGTCCTCACCGGCACCGAAACCCTCGTCTCGTACGTCCCGCGCCTGATTGCCCTGCTGCACGACACCGGCTGGCTGGACCGCTTGGCCCGGGACACCTCGAAGGCCGACGACGTGATCGCGGAAGCCTTGCGGGTCACCGTGCCGTCCCCGGTCATGCTGCGCAGTGTCGCCGCCGACACCGAGGTGGGCGGGGTGCGGGTGCGGGCAGGTGACCGGGTGGTCATCGCGACCATCTCGGCCGCCCGCGCACTGGGCGACTTCGACCCAGACCGGCCACACCCACCGGACATCCGGCAACTCTGGTTCGGCGCAGGACCCCACTTCTGCCTGGGGATGCCATTGGCACACGCCGAGATCCGAGCCGTCCTGGACGCCATCCTGGACTCCGCACCTCTCTCCATTGTGGACCGCAAAGCGGCCCGCAAGGTCCTGCTCCCCTGCTACGAGAAGCTGGTGGTCCGGCGTGGCTGACCTGCTCATCGAGGTGTTGCGGGCAGCCCGCGAGCACGCCTCCCGACCCGCGTTGACCGACTCCCGCGGCCGGACGCTGACCTACGCCGAGCTCTCCACCAGAGTCCTGAGCACCGCACAACGCCTGCAAGACCGGGGTTTCACGCCCGGCACGCGGATGCTGTTCTCCATCCGCCCCGGCCCGGACGCCATCGTGCTCGCCCTCGGAACGGTCGCCGCCGGCGGCACGGTCGTGTTCGTCGACCCCGGCGGCGGCCCGGACCTGTTCGCCCGCCGCACCGACCTCGCCGGCCCAGGCTGGGCAGCAGCCGAGTCGGTCCTGTACGCGGCCAGCGCCCCAGGCCCCCTGCGCGCACTGGCCCGCCGACGCGGTGTGCTGCTCCCCGACTACTCCGCGCTACCAGTGCGGCACATCAGATCCGGCCCGTGGCTACCCGGCGTACCACGCGGAGCGGTGTCCACCCGCAGCCTCGCAAAACCGACAACAACCACCTTCCCCGAACCAGACCCCGACCAGGACGCGGTGATCGTCTTCACCTCCGGCACCACGTCCGACCCCAAGGCCGTGGTCCACACCCGAGGTTCACTCGCCGCAGCCCTGGACGCCCTGGCCACCCGGTGCGCACTAGCCCCGGACACCCGCGTGCACACCGACCAGATGATGCTGGGCCTACCGGCCTTGGTCGCCGGCGCGCACTGGTCCATGCCACCCCACGGCTTCGCCCCCGCCGCCAACCCGTCCGCACTCGCCGCCGGACTCGACGGGGCCACACACACGTTCCTGGTCCCAGCCGACCTGGCCGTCATCCTCGACAGCGGAGTGGAACTCCCCCGATCGCTGCGCCAGGTCCTGCTCGGCTCCGCCCCCGTGCTCCCACCGCTGCTCAAGCGGGCACGCAAGGCACTGCCGGACGTGGAGTTGCTGGCCGTCTACGGGATGACCGAGATCCTGCCGGTCGCCATCGCCACCGCCGAGGAGAAGATCGCCCACACCGGCGACCTGCTGGGCCGCCCCCTGCCCGGTGTAAAGGCACGCATCGCCGAGGACGGCGAGCTACTGGTGTCCGGCCCGAACCTGTGCCGGGGCTACCTGGGCCACCCACCACTGACCGAACACGCCACCGGCGACCTCGCACACTTGGACGGCGACCGAATCGTCCTGACCGGCCGCAAAAAGGACATGATCCTGCGCGGCAAGACCAACGTGTACCCAGGCCTGTACGAGCCCACGATCTCCGCCCTGCCCGGGGTAGCGGCGGCAGTCATGATCGGCGTGCCGAACGAAATCGGCGACGAACGAATCGTCCTGGCCCTGGTCCCCGCCCCCAACACCGGCCCCGACCTGGCCGACCGCGTCCGATCAGCGCTCCCAGGCCTCATCGACGCCTCCGCACTACCCGACGAGATCACCGTCCTGCCGGCCCTGCCGGTCACAGGCCGAAACCGCAAGATCGACCGTTCCGCACTACGCACAATGCTGACGTCGTGATGCACCTGGCAATCACCGGGGCAACCGGTTTCGTAGGCAGTGCCGTACGCCAAGCAGCCGAGACCCTGGGCTGGCAGGTACACGCCTACGGATCCCGAGACTGGGACATCACCACCGGCCCCCTACCCGACCCACCACAGGTAGACGCGGTGGTGCACTCAGCCGCCGCAGTAACAGACTGGGGTTCGCCCGAGAACATCCGACGCGTCAACGTCAACGGCACCCGAAACGTCCTGGCGTCCTTCCCCGGCGCACGTTTCGTGCACATGTCGTCCGCCAGCGTCTACGACCCGTTCACCCCGAACGTGAACGCCACCGAGTCCGAAGCCCCCGTCGCCCGCTACCTGACCCCATACGGCGCAACAAAAGCCGAGGCAGAACGCCTGCTACTGGGCCGCCCCGACACCGTGGTCCTCAGACCGCACGCGGTATACGGCCCAGGTGACCCAACCCTGCTGCCGCGCGTGCTGAGCGCCATCCGAGGACGCACGTTGTTCCTGGTAGGCGACGGTCAGGCCAAGCAATCCCTGACCTCGATCGACAACCTGACCCAGGCGACGCTGCTGGCGTGCACAGGCAAACCAGGCGTCTACAACGTGGCCGACGCCGCCCCGGTCGTCCTGGAGGACGCACTGCGCGCCCTACTCACCGAACGCGGCCTGAACGTCCGCATCCGCCACCTACCACTACGCCTGGCATGGCCGCTGGCAACGGCAGCCGAGACCGCATACCGCCTAGCCCGCTCCACAACCCCACCCCGCCTGACCAGGTACGCAATCAGCCACCTGGCCCACGAACGCACGCTGGACACCACCGCCGCCCGCACCCACCTGAACTACCGCCCCGCACACACCTCTTTCCAGGGAGCCCACACCTGGTAACCCGCACACCTAACCACGCGCAGCGGCCACAAACGCCCGCATCAACCCGTGGTCCTTAACACCCCGACTCGACTCAACACCACTGGACACATCCACACCCCAAGGCCGAGCCTGCGCAATCGCCTCCGCCACGTTGTCCGGATCCAACCCACCCGCCAACAGCCACTTCCCCGAAGGACGAGCGCCATCCAGCGCCGACAGATCCCACCGGTGCCCAGAGCCCGCATCAGGCGAGTCCAGCAACAACATGTCCTCGCCGAAAGCCCCCACACGCACGTCCGTCTCGGGAACCAAACTCACCGCACGGATCAACGGCACCCCCAGCGCAGCTACCTCACGAAACGCCGACTCGGGGTAGCTCCCGTGCAACTGCACCGCCCCCACACCACTCTCCCGAGCCAACCGCACAACCTCCCCCGCCGGCACGCCAAGCACAACACCAACGGACAACACCCCCGGCGGCACCTCACGCACCAACTCCCGCGCGACCTCCGGAGAAACCTGCCGGGGACTCGTGGTGAGCACGACACCGATCGCGTCAGCACCCGCCTCGACAGCAGTGGCCACATCCGCCGGAGTGCGCAGACCGCACAGCTTCACATACACGCCCGGAGACGGTAGCCGCCGTACCACCGCTTCGCCCGGCAGGGGTGCCACACAACAGAAAGGTCTCTCGCCGAAGCCGGCAAGTGGCAGCCCGCCGGGGAGTCAGACCTTTGGCACAACCCCTAGTCGTCGGGTCCCAGGGTCAGCAGTTCGGACACCGTCACGAACCGGTACCCCCGCTCCCGCAACCCGTCGATGATCGGCTCCACCGCCGCCCGCGTCCGATCCCGCCCCGGGTACATCCCGTGCAGCAGCACGATCGACCCCGGCCGTGTCTCGTCCAACGTGGCCCGGACGATCTCCTCGGCGCTCCGCTTCGACGCCGCCTCGCTGGAGTCCGGCTCGACGTCCCACATGATCGTCTTGCGGCCGTGCTCGTTCAGGTACTGCGGCAGGGCCACCAGCTTCTTGCCGTTCGGCGGGCGGAAGGTGATCTCACCCGGGTAACCCGTCTCCCGGATGCGATCGTCCGTGCGCTCGACCTCCTCCGCCACGAAGTCCGGGGTCACGAAGACCATCCGTTCGTGGTGGTAGGAGTGGTTGCCGAGTTCGTGGCCCGCTTCCGCGATCGCACGGCCCAGGGCCGGGTGTTCGGAGAGCTCGCGGCCGGTCACGTAGAACGTGGCTCGGACGTCCTTGCGCTTCAAGGAGTCCAACAACGCTTGGGTGCCGGCCGGGTGGGGACCGTCATCAAACGTCAGGGCCACGACCTTCTCCGTGGTCCGGACGCGGTCGGTGAGACCCCCGAAGAGCTGGTAGCCACGGGCACTGGCCAAGGACATCACGCCCACACCGCCCAGTGGCACCAGCACCACCACAGCCAGGGCCACGACGATCAACGGGCGGGAACGCAGAAACCGCATCCGCACATCCTGACGCATCCCGCCCGCGCGACGATCACACCCTCTACAACAAGGCCTCCGCCAGGGCCCGCCACTGCGGCATCGCCGTCCCGCCAGCCTCCACGCCGATCACCTGCACACCCACGTGGTCAGCCCCCGCCTCCAGCTGCATGTGCAACCGCTTCACCACGGTGTCCAGGTCCCCCCAAAACACCATGTCATCCACGAACCGGTCACTACCGCCACCACCAAGGTCCTCCTCGGTGTAACCCAGCCGCCGAAACTTGGCCAGGTTGAACGGCGTGGCCAGATACGGCACCAGGTGCTCCCGGGCCACAACCCGCGCCCGCTCCGGATCGGTCTCCAACAACACCGCGTGCTCAACCCCGAGAAACGCCTCAGGCCCAAGAATCTCCCGCGCCAGCGCAGTGTGCGCCACATTCACCTTGTACGTGTGCGCGCCAGCCGCCCGATCCCGCGCCAGTTCCAGCATCTTCGGCCCATAAGCAGCCAGCACCCGACGCACACCTTCCACCTCATCGAGCACGTCGAGGTACCCGGCCATCGCCGCCACCGGTTTGACGTCCTCCCGGGGCTTCCCGCCGAACCCGAGCCCCAGGACGTGCCGCCCCGGATAGGCGTCCGCGAGCAGGACGCTCGCACCCCGAGCCGCCACCGCGTCCCGGGACCAGATCTGCGCGATCCCGTTGACCACGGCCATCCGCCGCGTCGCCGCCAACAGGTACCCGGCCAGCGAGAACGCCTCCCGCCCACCCACCTCCGGCACCCACACCGCCGGCCAGCCCAGCTCCTCCAACTCCTGCACCGTGTCGCGCACCCACGCGGCGGGCCGGTCCTCGAAGTCGAAGGTCCACACCCCGAACGTGCCGAGCCCCAGTCCGTTGCCCATCGGGCACCCCCATCGTCGTTCCGCGGATCCAGACACATCGAAGTATCGCGGAACCTCGATATGAGCGCGAGCCGACCCCCCCACAACCAGCAGTGGGCTGTCAGAGGGTCTTGCCCAACACCGCCAGCAATTCGGCGATGCGCTGCTCATCGCGCTTGTAGTGGGTCCACTTGCCCACCCGAGTAGCCCGCACGAGCCCGGCGCGCTGGAGTTCGGCCAGGTAGGCCGACACCGTGGACTGGGCCAGCCCGACCTTGGCCTGGATGTGGCTCACGCACACGCCGACCCGGTGCGGGTCGATCTCGGCGCCGGCCAGGTCGAAGTTGCGCTCGGGATCGCGCAGCCAGGTCAGCAACTGGAGGCGCAGCGGGTTGGACAGCGCCCGCAGCGCTTGCACCACGTCCGCCGGAACCTCGTCTGCCACCGTCCCAGGTTACCGGGGAGCGGCGGCGCGCAGGCGGTCGTCCAGGGCGTCGAAATCCGGCACGAACCACACGTGGTCGGACCGGTTGGACTCCGCTACCAACGCCCGCAACGCCGAACTGGACGCCAAGTGCTCCGCGATGTCCCCGACGATGGCCAGACACAGCCGGTAGTTGACGAACTTCTGCATCACATCGCCCGCGAACCGGGTGCCCAGAGCGAAGAAGCGCTCATCCAGCCGCCGCACAGGCACAGCCGCGACCTGCGCGCCGAGGAACACCGCACCGATCAACTCCAGGGCATCGTCCACGGTCGCGATCGGCGGCCCGTCCGGGTCGCACTCCAACACCTGCACCCCAACCCGCTCACGCACCACGTCAGCCACGGTTGCCCTCCCCAGCGAACAGGCCGTTGTCCGCGTCGAGCACAGCGGCGAGCAGGTGCAGCACCTCGGCGGTGGCGGCGGGTCCGCCGAACACCACGATCTTCATCCGGTTCCTCTCCTCGTCGAACAGGGTCTGCACGCGCAACGGGTGCGCGGGATCGGGCGCGCCGCCCACGCTCGCCAGCACCAACGTGCCCAGCCGATCGGCCCCGGCCCGGTCCACGCCGTCGACTTCGACCACCGTCGACACCTCCACCGCCCGGCGCGGCGGGTCGGGCCGGCCGAGCAGGGCGGCGAGGTCGGCGCGGGCGATCCGGTACTGCTTGCCGATCCGCACGGCCTTGAGCCGACCGCTGCGGATGTAGCCGCGGACGGTCCGGACGTGCAGGCCGAGCCGGTCCGCGACCTGCTCGACGGAGTACATATCGTCACTCATCGTTCCCCAACCTAGTACAGATAGGGAAGCATAAGACACAGCCGAGCAAAAACCGTTTCCGAGTCCGGCCCGTGTCGATCTAGGGTCGGCCGCATGTGTTGCGCCTTCGCCGCTTTCACCCGGCTCCGCCGCGCCTAGCGGCGGCCTTGTCCGGTATCGACGAGTTCCGCCGCTCCAGCGTGTCCACGCCGGGCGGCTCCCCTTGCTGCCCGGTTCACCACGAAGCCGCGGAGCAGCAGTGCGCACGCAGTACCAGGGCCGGCACGAACTCGGCCAGAACTTCCTCACCGACCGGACCGTCGTCGCCGCCGTCGTCGGGGCGGTCGCCGCGACGCCTCCCCTGCCGATCGTGGAGATCGGCGCGGGCGACGGCGCCCTCACCCTGCCGTTGCAGGCCCTCGGACGCCCCGTGACCGGGATCGAGGTGGACCGCCGGCTGGCCACGTGGCTGGCCGCCCGCGTCGGCCCGACGACCACGGTGGTCGCCGGGGACTTCCTGACCCACCGCCTGCCCCGCACGCCGCACGTGCTGGTGGGCAACCTCCCGTTCCACCAGACCACCGCGATGCTGCGCCGGGTCCTGCGCGCCGGGCACTGGACCTCGGCCGTCCTGCTCGTGCAGTGGGAGGTCGCCCGGCGGCGGGCGGGTGTTGGTGGAGCGACCCTCATGACCGCGCAGTGGTGGCCGTGGTTCGACTTCGCCCTGCTGCGCCGGGTGCCGGCCGCCGCGTTCACCCCCAGGCCCGGCGTGGACGGCGGCCTGCTCACCATCACCCGCCGCCCCGACCCCTTGGTCCCGACCGATCACCGCGCCGCCTACCAGGACTTCGTGCGCCGCGCGTTCACCGGCCGGGGCCGGGGCGCCCGCCAGATCCTCACCGCCGCCGCACCCCCTCGCACCCGCCCGGCCGTCACCCGCTGGACCCGCCGCCACCTGACCGACACCGCACTGCCCCGCGACCTGACCGCACGGCAGTGGGCCGACCTCTTCGCCCTGGCACACCTGGAGACCCCGTGATCCACCGCCCCATCACCGAAACCGACGTGGACCGCGTCCTGCCGCTGCTGGCGGCCGGCGGGGTGGGCGCCTGGAGCGACGCCGAGGCGTTCCAGAACCGCCTGGCCACCGGCGAGTACCGCCCGGAGTGGACGTGGATCGCCGAGAAGGACGGCGAGGTGCACGCGGTCGGCGTCTGGTGGGGTCCGCCGGACCAGTCCAAGCCCGCCGTCCTGGACACCCTCCACGCCCGCACCGACGACCCCGCCACCCTGGCCGCCGACCTCCTGACCGCCGCCCACCGGTCCTACGGCGCCGCGCTGGAGTACCACGTCATGCTGCCCGCGGACTGGCACTCGCAGCCGGACGCGGTCGCCGCCCTGGAGTGGCGGCGCGAGGCCGCGGCCCGAGCCGGCCTGACCGAGCCCGTGGAACGACTCCGCTACGAGTGGACCCGCGCCGCGGGCGTCCCAACCCCGTCGTCCCGCCTGCGCTTCCGCCCGGACCCGGACGACGAGGTCTTCGTGGACCTCTTCCGCCGCGCCTTGGCGCAAACCCTGGACGCCGCGACCTCCCAGGAGGCGGCGGCGGTGGGCGCGGAGGAGGCGGCCCGGTCGGACGTGGCGTTCTACCGCGACTCCATGCTGGGCGACCGGGCGTGGTGGCGGGTGGCGGAGACGTCGTCGGGCGAGCCGGTGGGTTTCGGCCTGCCGTCCCGGAACACGGGATTCCACGTCGTCGGCTACCTCGGTGTGCTCCCCGAGCAGCGCGGCCACGGGCACGTGGACGACATCCTGGCCGAGATCACCCGGTTCCTGGCCGAGGAGGCGGGGGCGGACGTCATCCGCGCCGACACGGACCTGACCAACCAACCGATGGCAAAGTCCTTCGACCGCCTGGGCTACACCAACTTCGCCCGCCGCCTGGTCCTGTCCCCACCCCGATGACCCACTACCCCCGCGAGCCTCGCAGCTCGCGAGGGCCGCGGCCGGCGTCTCGGCGGAGGACTCGGCGCAGGGTGGTCGGGTCCGCGTAGCCCACCCGGCGGGCGATGTCGGACACCGGGAGGTCGGTGGTCGTCAGCAGGTCCAGCGCCGTCTCCACGCGCAGGCGTTGGAGGAAGCGCACCGGGGAGTGGCCGGTCGCCCGTTCCACCCGTCGGGCGAAGGTCCGCGTGGACAGGCCGACCGCCGCCGCCAGGTCGGCCACCGACACGTCCTCCGCCAGGCGTGCCCGCGCCCAGCGCTCGGCCGCAGCCACGTCCGGGTCGGCGGCGGTCAGGAAACCCAGCGCCATGTAACCCGACTGGCTGGCCCGCACGTCGGCCAGCAGGTACCGGGCGCAGCGGTCGGCCAGGTCCGCACCGCCGTGGCGCGCGACCAGGGTCAGCATCAGGTCCAGGTGGGCCATCGCGGCGCCGGCCGTGGTGATCGGGCCGTCGCGGACCACCAGCGCCTCGGCGTCCACCTCCACGGCCGGGTGCAGGCGACGGAACAGCGGGGCCAGCCACCAGGATGTCGTGGCGCGGCGGCCGTCGAGGAGGCCCAGTGCGGCGGGCAGGAAAGCTCCCGAGCACGAGGTCGCCACCTCAGACCCTCGGGCCACGGCGTCAGTCAGCACTCGGCCGGCCACCACGGCATCTGGTCGCCTGAGGAAGTCCCGCACCTCCGGTCCGCTGGTCAGCCCCAACCCGGGCACGACGACGAGGTCCGCCTTGTCCTCGGTCAGCGTGAAAGTCCCTGCTCGCAAGCGGTTCGCGGTGTCGAGCACGTCGAACGTGATGGCCACGCTCGACCGCATTGCACCTTCCAGCGCCAGCACCCGCACGGACGTCATGGCGAGAAATCCCCGATCGTTGTCGAATCCGCCACTCCCGCCGCCCAGTGTCCCTCACCGAGGATCACCGCCGTGGACACCCTCGACGACTTCGACGCCCTGGACGACTTCGACCACCGCCCGACCACCCTCGACGGCACGACCAAGACCGTGCACGTCGCCGGCACCGGACCGGCCGTGATCGTCATGGCCGAGATGCCCGGCATCAGCCCCCACGTGGCGCGCTTCGCCCGCTGGGTGCGCGACGCCGGGTTCACCGCCTACCTGCCGTCGCTGTTCGGCCGGGACGGCGCGGTGCCCGACGCCGACGAAGGACTCGCGGTGGCGCGGCGGGCGTGTGTGAGCAAGGAGTTCCGGGCGTTCGCGAACCAGGGTTCCAGCCCGGTCACCCGGTGGCTGATGGCCTTGGCCCGACAGGCGCACGGCGAGTGCGGCGGTCCGGGGGTCGGCGCCATCGGCATGTGCTTCACCGGCAACTTCGCCCTGACCATGATGCTCGAACCCGCCGTGCTGGCCCCGGTCCTGGCCCAGCCCTCCCTGCCGTTGGACGACCCGACAGGCCTGGAAATCGCACCGGACGAACTGAGGGCGGTGCGCGACCGGCTGGACCGCGAGGACCTGACCGTCCTGGCCTACCGCTTCCAGGGCGACCGGATCTGCACGGCCCAGCGCTTCGCCGCTTACACCGAGGCCTTGGGCAACCGCTTCACGGCCCGCGAACTACCCGACGACGTCAACCCGAACGTGCCCCCATTCTTCGCCAAGCACGTGAACTACCCGCACAGCGTCGTCACGGTCCACCTGGTCGACGAGGCCGGCCACCCGACCCTGGCCGCGCGCGACGAGATCCTGGACTTCTTCCGCCTGCGCCTGACGTGAGCACCTTGTCCGCTCAGATCCCGCCGTCACAGCCCGGTTCGGACACCCCGCCCTTGATCCACGGCAGGTTGACCTTGCGGAACGCGATCGAGCGGTGGGAGGTGGAACTGCTGGAGGTGTTCTCGTTGACCTCGATCAGCGCACCCACGTGGTAGTCGGCGGTCTTGACGATGCTGGAGTAGCCGCCTTCCTTGTAGGTCGCACTCTCCCCCGGCAACGGCGCGTCGGAGAAGGGCCGGCTGTAGCTCCACGTCCGACCTTCGTCCTCGCTCATCCGGATACGCATCTTCGTCCGCGTCTCGGTGCTCGCCGAGTTGACGAACGCGATACGCGCGGGCGCGTCGGAGTTGTAGCGCATGGTCGAGGCTTCGTTCTTGGGGTCAAGCAGACACCCGGCCGCCGCGAACGCACTGAACCCGCTCTCGATCGTGCCGCGAGACACCAACCGACGCTTGTTCGCCTCCCATGCGGACGTGGTCGGCCGGTCGTTGCGGTAGAGCGAGCCATCGGCCAGTTCGAGCACGGTCGATTCGCCGGTCTGCTCCATCGGTGCGCCGGAAGTCGTCCGGAGGACTTGGACCCGCCAGGTCGCCCCGTGGTCGTCGCTGTAGATGTTGCGGTGCTGGGCGGGGATGACGAGACGCCCGGGGTTGCGCACGGTGGTCTGGATGCCGACACCGGGACCAACCGCGTCCCAGTTCCAACTGTTGCCGTTAGCGAGGGTGCGCGGCTTGAGGGTGGAGGAGAGGTTGGAGGGAGTGGCCCAGGTGAGCCCGTCGTCGGTGCTGGACGTGAGCCAGACCTGCCGGTCGTCCCACGAGTTCACGGGATCCGCGCCGTCGGGCTGGTGGTTGAGGAACAACCAGACCTTGTTGTTGGACCGATCCACAACCGCCGTCGGATTCCCCCACACCCCTTGGCCGCTGCCGATGACCTCCCGGAGGCTGGACCAGGTGGCCCCGTTGTCGGTGGAGCGCTTGTAGAGGAGGTTGATGTTGCCGTAGTCCCCGTTGTGCGCGGCCCGACCTTCGACGAACGCCAGCAGGGTGTTGTTGTTGGTGCGGACCAGGGACGGGATGCGGAACGAGTGGTAGGTGATCCCGTTGAAGGACTCGTTTCCGCCGTTGAACAGGATCCGCTCCGAGTGCGACTCGGCTGCTGCGGTGGCGGGTAGAGCGGTAGCAAGGATGGTGGCGCAGAGCAAGGCGGCGATCTTGAGCACACGCATGCGGGCCTCCACAGGTTGACAACCACCCAACCGTACCGACGCCCGGTGAACTTCCGACAAACACAGCTTCGCGCTACCGATACCCAGCCCCAGCCAGCCGCCCACCGCCTGCCTCCACGCCTCCACCCCGCCCGGCCACGCGCCGCCGCCCGCCCGCCGCCGGCCGCAAGCCTGCTGCACCACCCATCAGACCGGCCGCGCCCGCTTTTCGCCCGAAGGGCGGTTCCGCCGAAGGCGCAAGCCAAGCGGCAGCGACCACGGGAAGGGCCTCGGTTTCT
>NZ_JBBEGC010000089.1:0-30012 GCF_037401995.1 Saccharothrix sp. CCNWYY140 | reverse complement strand
GGCCATACGGTGGGGGAACCGAGGCCCTCCACTTGTAGGTGACACCTACCGCGCGCTCCGCGCGCGAAGACCGCGCTACGCGCGGAAAAGCCGGGCCGTTCGGGGTTGGTTGGAGCGAGGGCGGTGTGCCTGCTGGCGGGGAGTGCGGTGTGCACGGGCGGTTGCGGTGCGGGTGGCGGCGGCGGTGGCGGCGGTGGCGGTGGCGGTGGCGGTGGCGGTGGCGGTGGCAGCCTCGGCGGGGCCGACGCACGGCGACACAGCACACGGCGGCCACCGGGGCCACCACAGCCACACGGACGGGTGATCACCTGCCACGGTGTGATGGAGAACGCATGTCCCATTTGGTCGGCTATGGGCTGTCCCCGACAACACGTGACGTGGTTCAACGTTCATCCCCGAGTCACTTTTGTAGAGACCCTACAAACCCGTAGTCCTGGTTTCGTCAGCTCCGGCATCCCGCAGGACGGCGGGAAACGTGTTCAGTGAGCGGGTGATCGCGCTGCTCGCCCCCGGACAGGGGTCCCAGACACCCGGCATGCTCGCCCCCTGGCTCGAACTCGAAGGGGCTGGGCAGCGCGTTGCCGCGTGGTCGGAGGCGACTGGGCTGGATCTTGCTCGGCTGGGGACCACTGCCGATGCCGAGGAGATCAAGGACACCGCGATCACCCAGCCGTTGGTCGTGGCGTTGGCGTTGCTCGCGTTCGAGGAGTTGCGGCGGCGGGTCGAGGTGCCGGCCGGGACGATCATCGCGGGGCACTCCGTCGGCGAACTGGCCGCCGCGGCGGTCGCGGGGGTGTTGAGCTCGGACGACGCCGTCGCGCTTGCCGCTGTGCGGGGTGCGGAGATGGCTGCCGCCTGTGCGTTGGAACCCACGGGGATGGCAGCTGTGCTGGGGGGCGAGGAGGCCGACGTGCTGGCTCGGCTCGACGAGCTGGGGCTGGTCGGCGCCAACCGGAACGGGGCGGGGCAGATCGTGGCCGCCGGGCCGTTGTCCGCGTTGGACAAGCTCGTCGAGAACCCGCCGGAGCGCGCGAAGATCCGCAGGCTCCAGGTCGCGGGTGCGTTCCACACCTCCTACATGGCGCCGGCCGAGGATGCGTTGCGGGCCAAGGCCGAAGGCATCGTCGTGGAGGACCCCACGCTGCCGCTGCTGTCCAACGCCGACGGCGCCGAGGTGACCTCCGGCGCCGAGGTGCTGAACCGACTCATCTCGCAGGTCACCCGCCCGGTGCGGTGGGACTCCTGCCAGGCGACCCTGGGCGCGAAGGGCGTGACCGCGGTGGTGGAGCTGCCGCCGGCGGGCGCGTTGACGGGCCTGGCGAAGCGCGAACTGAAGGGCACCCCCACGTTGGCTTTGAAGACCCCCGACCAGCTGGACCAGGTCGTGGCGATGCTCAGGGAGGCCTGACGCATGACCTCCTTCGCCGTCCCCACCGGCCACCCGGGCACCCGCATCGTCGGCCTGGGCAGCTACCAGCCCGACACCGTCGTCAGCAACGACGACCTCGCCAAGATCATGGACACCTCGGACGAGTGGATCCGGGACCGGGTCGGCATCGCGAACCGGCGGTTCGCGGGCAAGGACGAGAAGCTCGTCGACATGGCGGTCGAGGCGGGCGCCAAGGCCGTCGCCGACGCCGGGCTGTCCGCCTCCGACATCGGCGCGGTGCTGGTCGCGACCTGCACCATGCCGTCGCAGATCCCCAACGCCGCCGCCCAGGTGGCCGACCGGATCGGGGTGAAGGCCGCGCCCGCGTTCGACCTGAACGCCGCGTGCGCCGGTTTCTGCTACGCCGTCGGCATGGGCTCGGACCTGGTCCGGGCCGGCACCGCGAAGCACGTCCTGGTGATCGGCGCGGAGAAGCTCACCGACTGGGTGAACCCGACCGACCGGTCCACCGCGATCATCTTCGCCGACGGCGCCGGCGCGGCCGTGATCGGACCCGCCGACGAGGCCCACATCGGCCCGGTGGCGTGGGGCAGCGCGGGCGACCTGGTGGACATGATCCACGTGGCCGACCGCGAGTCGTACATCTTCCAGGAGGGCCAGTCGGTCTTCCGCTGGGCCACCACGCAGATCGCGCCGATCGCGCTGCGGGCCGTGGAACTGGCCGGCATCGACGTGTCCGACGTGGACGTCCTGGTGCCGCACCAGGCGAACCTGCGGATCGTGGAGGCCATCGCGAAGCGCCTGCGCGCCAAGGGTGCCCGTGAAGACCTCGTGATCGCCCGTGACATCGTGGACTCCGGCAACACGTCCTCGGCCTCCATCCCGCTCGCGCTGGACCACATGCGCGCGTCGGGCGAGGTCAAGAGCGGGGACGTGGCACTGCTCGTCGGCTTCGGGGCCGGCCTGTCCTACGCGGGACAGGTCGTCCGACTGCCGTGACCAACCCGAGGACTCCGGTGGGACAGCCCAGCCGGCGGATGCAAGAAGGAAGGGATTTTCAGTGAGCAACGAGGACATCCAGAAGGGGCTCGCCGAGATCGTCGAGGAGGTCGCCGGTGTCGAGGCGGCCGACGTGACGACTGACAAGTCCTTTGTGGACGACCTGGACATCGACTCGCTGTCCATGGTGGAGATCGCCGTGCAGGCCGAGGACAAGTTCGGCGTGAAGATCCCGGACGACGAGCTGGCCAACCTCAAGACCGTGGGCGATGCGGTGAACTACATCGCCAGCAACGCATGACCACTGGCAACGACGTCGTCGTCACCGGGCTGGGTGCCACCACCCCGCTCGGTGGCGACGTCGCCTCCACCTGGGATGCTCTGCTCGCGGGCCGCAGCGGCGTCAAGCCGTTGGAGACCGACTGGGTGGAGCGGTTCGAGCTGCCCGTGCGCATCGCCGCGCAGCTCGCGGTCGAGCCGACCGAGGTGCTGCCGCGCGTCGAGGCGCGCCGGCTGGACCGCTGCGAGCAGGTCGCGGTGGTCGCCGCCCGCCAGGCGTGGGCGGACTCCGGGCTCGGCGAGGACGACGTCGACAAGGAGCGGCTGGGCGTCGTCGTCGGCACCGGCATCGGCGGCGCGATGACCCTGCTGAGCCAGGACGACCTCATCGAGGAGTCGGGGCTGCGCAAGGTGTCCCCGCTGACCGTGCCCATGCTCATGCCCAACGGCCCGGCCGCGCACGTCGGCCTGGACCTGAAGGCGCGGGCGGGCGTGCACGCGCCGGTGTCGGCGTGCGCGTCGGGCGCCGAGGCCCTGGCGTGGGCGTGGCGGATGCTGCGTTCCGGCGAGGCCGACGTGGTCGTGGCGGGTGGCGCGGAAGCGTGCATCACGACGATCACGATGGCGGGCTTCATCCAGGCCCGGACCATGAGCACCCGCAACGACGACCCGACCCGGGCCTCCCGCCCGTTCGACGTCGACCGCGACGGTTTCGTGCTCGGCGAGGGCGCCGGGATCATGGTGCTGGAGCGCGAGGAGTTCGCCCGCGCCCGCGGCGCCCGGATCTACGGCAAGCTGGCCGGCATCGGCACGTCCTCGGACGGCCACCACATCACCGCGGCCGACCCGGAGGGCCTGGGCCAGTCCCGCGCCATCGCGGCGGCCATCCGCACGGCGGGCCTGTCGCCGTCGGACATCGGCCACGTCAACTGCCACGCCACGTCCACCCCGGTGGGCGACGTGATCGAGCCCCTGGCCGTGAAACGCGCGATCGGCGACCACGCGGTCCTGACGGCGCCGAAGGGCAACCACGGCCACCTGCTCGGCGCGTCCGGCGCGGTGGAGGCGATCACGACCCTGCTGTCGGTCCGCGACGGCATCGTGCCGCCCACGCTGAACCTGGAGAACCAGGACCCGAAGGTGCAGCTGGAAGTGGTCACGGGCGAGCCGCGCAAGATCGACCTGGTCGCGGCGGTCAACAACTCGTTCGGCTTCGGCGGCCACAACGTGTCCCTGGTGTTCACCGGCGCCTGACCCCCATCCGTGCCACGACCCCGGGACCACCTGGCCCCGGGGTCGTTCGCTGTCCGCGCCACTCGGGGGTTTCGGCGAGATCGGCGGCGCGCAAGATCAGCAGCGCGAAGGGGCCAGCGTCGACGAGTTCAGCAGGCGGTGAACTGGGAGCTGGAGCCCTCCGTGCCCAAGTCCACCCGCAGCGAGCCCTCCTCCTCCTGCAACGGGTACACCACCCGCCACTGGATGCAGTCCTCCTGCAACTCCGCCGGCGCCTTGGCCACGTCCTGTGTGCTGGTGAACGTCATCATCACCCGCAGTCGCCCCGGCATGACCGTCTCCACCCGGTGCACCTGGATGGTCCCGTCGCGGGAGCTCTCGTAGTCCGACTCCCACCTGATGCGCGGGGTTCGGTTCACGCGCTCGGCTGTCACCGTCTTCGCCCAGGCCTCGTAGTCGTGGGCGTTGATGGCGTCGAAGTACCTCTGCAACACCTCGCGCACGCGTTGGCCGTCCGGGTGCAGGGCCGCGTCGATGCTCAGCTGTACCGCGGACGAGCCCGGCTGGGAGCTGCGGGGCACGGGGGAGGACGCCGACGGCACGGCGATCTGGTCGCCGGCCGCCTGGACGGGGCGTCGGTACGCCTCGCGGGCCAGGACGCCGGCGCCGGCGGTCAGCGCGGCGATCACCAGGACGGTGGGCAGCAGCAACCGGGACGACACGTCCAGAGGGTGCCATATGAGCCCGAACGCGCGGGGTGCCACCCGGACGGAGCAGCCCACTACCCGATCTCTGCGGGTGGTTCAACCACCGCCGACCACCCGAATTCGGTAAACACGAATTTCGGCGTAGATTCCACACCCTATCGGCCGATTAACCCACCGGTTGCCGGAGCAATGTCGGGCACTATCGCCCGATGGGACCAGCCGACACTCCCGGTAACCCGACCGCAAAACGGCGGAAAACAGCACGAAATCCCAGCTAGCGGCCCGAAAAACAATTGAACGAGCCGGTGCCGTTTAGCCGCGACACGCCGGCGAACCCACTCCGACCAGCGCTAAACCTGGCGTTTGGGTGATTCCACCCCACCCGGACGCACGGTCGGTGCGAGTCCGGGCAACACCCGCACCCTCGAACGGCCCAGCGGACTCGCCGGTCTGGCGGATTGGCGGAAAGAGGACCCCCGTGCGGGAATACACCGGTCGAAAGAAATCCTGGGGAAGGGAATTCCGGTGGACCTCCGCTATGAGGCTTACTGCTTCGCGGACCGGCTCTTCTACGACGTGCAAAGCCACGCGGAAACCGCCGTCGACGATTTCTCGCAGGTGCTCCCCGCGCTGCCGGAGGGGTGGTCGGAGACCGACCTCACCATCTGGCGCTACCTCCAGCCCGAGGGCGCGACGATCCCCCGCCAGGGCTGGAAGATCCACGTCTCGGCCACCGTGAAGGACGCCGGCGAGGTGCTCCTGAAGTCCTACGAGTACCTCGTCGCCCGCCGCATCCCCTTCAAGTACCTGCGCACCCAGTCCATCGTCCTGGCCCGCAACTCCAAGTACGCCCCGCGCGAAGCCAGCGGCAAGCTCATCACCGTCTACCCGGCCGACGAGGACCAGCTGGAGACGACCCTGCGCGAGCTGGACACCCTGCTGTCCGGCAGGCCCGGCGCGTACATCCTCAGCGACCTCCGCTACGGCGCCGGCCCCCTCTACGTCCGCTACGGCGGCTTCGTCGAGCAGTGGCTGGAGCTGGACGGCCGCCGCGTGCTGGCCATCGAGGGACCGGACGGCGAACTGGTGCCCGACCAGCGCAAACCCACCTTCACCGTCCCGGAGTGGATCACGCTCCCGGCCTTCCTCGCCGAGCACCTGGCCGCGCGCAAGGCCGGCGACGCCGAGTCCTTCCCGTACCGGGTGACCGGCTCGCTGCACTTCTCCAACGGCGGCGGCGTGTACCGGGCGACCCGCAAGTCCGACGACCTCCCCGTCGTGCTCAAGGAGGCCCGGCCGCACGCCGGCCTCGACCGCGACAACGTCGACGCCGTCGCCCGCCTGCGCCGCGAGCACGACATCCTCACCCGGCTGCGCGGGGTGCCCGGCGTGCCGGAGGCGTACGAGCACTTCACCGCGTGGGAGCACGAGTTCCTGGCGATGTCGCCGGTGCCCGGCCGCCCGGTCGGCCAGTGGCTGGGCCGCCACTACCCGCTCACCCACCACCGGACGACACCCGAGCAGATCGCCGCCTACACCGAGCGGGCGCTCCACATCATCACCAAGGTCGAGGAGATCGTGGCGCGCGTCCACGAGCGCGGTGTGGTGTTCGGCGACCTGCACCCGCTCAACGTGCTGGTGGACGAGGACGACTCGGTCTCCCTCATCGACTTCGAGCTGGCGTCGACCCTGGAGGAGAACCGCAAGCCCACCCTGGGCTCGCCGGGTTTCCAGGCCCCTCCCGACCGCGAGGGGTTCGAGATCGACGAGTACGCGCTGGCCGCGCTGCGGCTGTACCTGTTCCTGCCGCTCAACGCGGTCGTCGAGCTGGCGCCGGTGAAGCTGCGCCACCACGTCGAGACCATCCGCCGCCGCTTCGACCTGCCCGACGAGTACTGCGACCGCATCCTCGACGTCCTCACCCCGCGCGTGGACGTCCCAGCGCCGGCCACCACCCCGCTGGAGGAGCCGCGGCCGGACTGGAAGGTGGTCCGCAAGTCGATCGCCGCCGCGATCCTGGCCAGTGCCACCCCCGACCGCCGGGACCGGCTGTTCCCCGGCGACGTCGAGCAGTTCGAGGTCGGCGGCGCGGGGTTCGCCTACGGCGCGGCCGGGGTGCTGCACGCCCTGGACGCTGCGGGCGAGGGTCGGTTCCCCGAGCACGAGCGGTGGCTGCTGGACAAGGTGCGCCGCGACCCGCCGAAGGAGCCCGGCTTCTACACCGGCGCGCACGGCGTCGCGCACGTGCTGGAGAACTTCGGCTACCACGACGAGGCCGACGAACTGGTCCGCGCCTACCACCCGCTGCTGCCCTCGCTCAAGGACCACGGCCTGAACTCGGGCCTGTCCGGCGTGGGCCTGAACCTGCTGCACTTCGCGTGGACCCGGCAGGACGACGTCCACGCCCACCAGGCGGTGGAGGTCGGCGCGAAGCTGGTCGGGATGCTCGCCGACGCGCCGCCGCCCGGCGACAAGGCCAAGGCGGGCCTGCTGCACGGCTGGTCCGGCCCGGCGCTGCTGTTCACCCGCCTGTTCGAGCACACCGGCGACCGGGCGTGGCTGGACGCGGCGGAACGCGCGCTGGAACGCGACCTCGCCGAGTGCGCCACCGCGCTGGACGGCTCCACCCAGGTCCGCGACGGCAACTTCCGCACCCTGCCCTACGTCGGCATCGGCAGCGCCGGGATCGCGTTGGCGCTCACCGAGTTCGCGCGGGTCGAGCCGGGTGCGCCGTGCGTCGGGCGCCTGCCGGAGCTGGTCGCGAGCCTGACCGGCGAGTTCGTGATCCAGCCCGCGCTGACCCTCGGCCGCGCCGGTCTGCTGGCGACGCTGGCGCACACCGGCGGTCCGCAGGCGGCGATCGAGCAGCACCTGGGCGCCCTGTCCTGGCACGCCGTCCCCTACCAGGAGGGCACGGCGTTCCCCGGCATCCAGCTGCGCCGGCTGTCGATGGACCTGGTCACCGGCGGCGCGGGCGTCCTGCTCGCGCTGGCCTCCGCACTGGACGGCATCCCCGTGCTGCCGTTCCTCCAAGCCCCGGCCCTCGCGGGCCGGTCGCAGTGAATCCCTTCTGTCCCCCCGATTGAGGAGTACGACATGGAGTTCATCCTCGACCTCCAGGACCTGGAGACCCCCGAGATCCAGGACAGCGCGATGGCCAGCGGCGGCAGCGGCGGTGGCGGCAGCACCACGGCGTCCAACGCCTCCCTGCTGCTCCCGTGCAGCCACTCCACCGTGAGCCTGCTCGCCTGCTGACGCCTGCGCCAGGGCGAACACGGGTGAGCGGCGCAGGCGAAGTGCGCCGCTCACCGGCCACACGAGGGTCCGGCGACGGTTTCCCGGCTCACATCCGGGGGGCCGGCGTCGGACCCTCGCCCATGATGCGCCTCTACACGGCGAGGCCGGAAGCGGCGCAATCGGACACTGCGGTGGAGCGGAATGTTGCTGAAGACGGTCGTCCGCCGGGACCCGCGGTGGCTGCTGCTGGCGCTCAACGCGCTGTTCGCGACCACCGCGGGACTGCTGCTGCCCACGGCGCTGGCCCGGACCGTGGACCTGGCGCTGGGTGGGCGGCTCGACACCGACGCGGTGCTGTGGCTGGTGGGGCTCGCGGGCGTGGAGGTGCTGGGCGACGCGATCGGCGTGGTGCTGGCGGCGGCGATCACCGCGCGCGGCACGGCGTGGCTGCGCGACCGCCTGACCGGGCACCTGGTGGCGCTAGGCCACCCGACGCGGTTCGAGCCCGGTGACGCGATCAGCCGGCTGACCGGGGACAGCGCGATCGCGGGCGGGTTCTCGGTGCTGCTGGTGAACCTGGGCGTCACGGCGCTCACGGCGGCCGGCGCGGTGCTGGCGCTGGCGTTGCTGGACTGGCGGCTCGCGGTGGTGTTCCTGCTGAGCGTGCCGCTGGCGACGCTGCTGGTCCGGTCGCACCTCAAGCTGACCGCCGAGGACGTGACGGCCTACCAGGAGGTGTCCGGCGAGCTGTCCGCGCGGCTGGTGGACGCGGTGGGCGGGTTGCGCACGATCGCCGCGTCCGGCCGGGCCGAGCAGGAGGCGCAACGCGTGCTGCGGCCCCTCCCCCGGCTCGCGGCGGCGGGCGTGGGCATGTGGCGGACGCAGGCGAAGATGATCTGGCGGGCCGGGCTGCTGCTGCCCGCCGTGGAGCTGGCCGTGCTGACCGCCGCCGGGTTCGGCGTGGTCGCGGGCCGGTTGAGCGTCGGTGACGTGCTGGCCGCCCTGGGGTACGCGGGGTTGGGCATGGCCGTCGTCGGGCAGGCGACCGTGCTGACGGCGGTGCAGCGCGCGCGGGCGTCGGCCGCACGGATCGACGAGGTGCTGTCGACCGAGCCGCAACCCGTTGTCACACATGGGTTTTCCGCACCTGGCGTGGTGGAGCTGCGAGGTGTGTCGGTGGGAGAGGCGCTGCGAGAGGTGGACCTCTCCGTGCCCGCCGGGACGTTCCTGGCCGTGGTCGGCCGGTCCGGGTCCGGGAAGTCGGCGTTGGCGGCCGTGATCGGCGGGCTGACCGCGCCTTCCTCGGGACGGGTGCTGCGGGGCGGGTCGGTCGGGTACGCGTTCGAACGGCCGGCGCTGCTCGGCGACACCGTGGCGGACGCCGTGGCGTACGGGGCTTTGTTGGAGCGGGAGGAAGTCGTGGCGGCTTGTCGGGCCGCGCAGGTGCACGACGTGGTGGTGCGCCTCCCCCACGGCTACGACACGCCGTTGGCCGACACGCCGCTGTCCGGTGGTGAGGCGCAACGGCTCGGGCTGGCGCGGGCGGTCGCGCGCGAACCACGGGTGCTGGTGCTGGACGACGCCACGGCGAGCTTGGACACCGTCACGGAGTCCACTGTGGAGCGTGCTCTGGCGTCCGCTTTGCCCGGTAGGACAAGGGTTGTCGTGACGCACCGGGCCGCGACCGCGCGGCGGGCGGACCTGGTGGTGTGGCTGGAGGACGGTCGCGTGCGGGCGGTCGGTCCGCACGAGGTGCTGTGGGACGACGCGGACTACCGGGCGGTGTTCGGCTGATGGGACCGTACCTGCGGGCGTTGGCCGCCCAGCGGCGCGCGGTCTTGGCGTTGCTGGGCTGGTCGGTGGTGGAGGGCGTGCCGGCGCTGCTGTCCGGGCGGCTGGTGGGACTGGCCGTGGACCGGGGGTTCGCGGTCGGCGACGTGCGCACCGGTGTGCTGTGGCTGCTGGCGTTCGCGCTGGTCGCGGTGCTGGGCGGGTTCGGCCTGCGACAGGTGTTCATGCGCCTGGGCGAGGTCGTGGAGCCGCTGCGGGACGCGCTGGTCGCCGTGGTGGTGCGCGGGGTCTTGCAGTCGGTGAAGCGGCAGCCCGACGCCAGCGCCGTCGCCCGGATCACCCGGCACGTCGAGGTGGTGCGGGACGCGACCGCGGGCCTCTTGGTGCAGGCCAGGGCGTTGCTGGTGACGACCTCGGCGGCCCTGGTGGGCTTGGCGACGCTGGTGTCGTCGGTGGCGTGGCTCGTGGTGCTGCCCGTGGTGGCCTCCCTGGTGCTGTTCGGCGCTCTGCTACCCACGTTGGCGCGCGGGCAGCGGGCGCTCGTGATGGCCGACGAGAACACGGCCGAGGCCGCGGGATCGGTGCTGCTCGGGATGCGGGACGTCGTGGCGTGCGGTGCCGGTCAGCGGGCCGTCGCGGACGTGCGGCGGCAGGTGGACCGGCAGGCCGCGGCGACCGTGCGGCTGGCGTGGGCGACGGCGTTGCGCGGGATCGTGATCTCGCTCGGCGGGTTCGCGCCGCTGGCGCTGCTGGTGGTGCTCGCGCCCGGCTTGGTCGCGCGCGGCGAACTGAGCGCGGGCGAGGTGCTGGGCGCGGTCGTGTACCTGAGCACCAGTGTGCAGCCGGCGCTGCGGCGGCTCGCGGACACCGTCGGCACGGTGGTGCTGCGGCTGGCCGTGGCACTGCGGCGGCTGGCAGAGGCCGCGCCGGTGGCGATGGACCCGCCGGGTGAACTCGTTCCGGGGGGTGACGCGGTCGAGTTGCGCGGGGTGACGTTCGGGTGGGGCGCGGGCGTGCCGGTGGTGCGGGACCTGTCGTTGACGTTGGAGCCCGGCGCGCACCTGGCGGTCGTGGGGCCGAGCGGGATCGGGAAGTCGACGTTGGCCGGGCTGATCACCGGGCTGGTGACGCCGCATTCCGGTGACGTGCTGTTCGGCGGGGTGCCGGTGGGGGCCGTGGAGCCTTCGGTGCGGCACTCGCGGATCGCTCTGGTGCCGCAGGAGACGTACCTGTTCACCGGGTCCCTTCGGGAGAACCTGGCGCTGTTCGCCCCTTCGGCCACGGATGATTCTTTGATGGCCGCCGTTTCCGCGGTGGGCGCTTCCGACGTGGTGCGGCGGTTGGGCGGGTTGGACGGGGTTGTCGGGCACGGCGGCGGTGGGCTGTCGGCTGGTGAGGCGCAGTTGCTGGCCGCCGCGCGGGTGTACGCGTGCCCGGCGGACGTCGTGGTGCTGGACGAGGCGACCTCCAACCTGGACCCGGCGGCGGAGGCCGTGGTGGAGCGGGCGTTCGCCGCGCGGGGCGGGGTGCTCATCGTCGTCGCACACCGGCTGTCGTCGGCTTTGCGTGCTTCGTCAGTGCTGGTGATGGACGGTGGCGAGCCACTGCTGGGCACGCACGAGGAGTTGTTGGACCAGTCGGCGGCGTATCGGGACCTGATGGCGGCGTGGCAGCCCGTGGCGTGATCTACCGTTCTGCGGCGTGGACGCCTTCGAGGAGCACCGGCCGCGGTTGACGGCTGTCGCGTACCGGATGCTCGGGTCTTTCGCCGACGCGGAGGACGCCGTGCAGGAGACGTGGCTGCGGTACTCGCGTTCTTCGGGCGTCGACAACATCGCGGCCTGGCTGACCACGGTGGTGAGCCGGGTGTGCCTGAACATGCTGCGGACGCGGGAGCGGCGGCGGGAGGCGTTGGGCGTTTCCGTGCCGGACCCGGTGATCAGCGGTCCGGACGAGGACGTGGCGCTGGCCGACGCGGTCGGGTTGGCGCTGATGGTGGTGCTGGACGCGTTGGCGCCGGCCGAGCGGGTGGCGTTCGTGCTGCACGACATGTTCGCCGTGCCCTTCGAGGAGATCGCGGCGCTGGTCGAGCGGTCGCCGGCTTCGGTGCGGCAGTTGGCTTCGCGGGCGCGGCGGCGGGTTCGTGCCCAGGCTCCGGTTCCGGACGCGTCGGTGACGCGGCAGCGGGAAGTGGTGGACGCCTTCTTCGCGGCGGCGCGGGAGGGGTCCATCGAGGGGTTGCTGGCGGTGTTGGACCCGTCGGTCGTGCTGCGGTCGGACGCGGGGGCCGGTGCTCGGTTGTCGGTGGTGCTCGACGGCGCTTCGGTGGTCGCCGGGCAGGCCGCGTTGTGGGGCTCGCTGTCGCCGCTCGCCCGGCCGGCGCTGGTCAACGGCGTGGCCGGGGTGGTCGTGGTCGGGCCCCAGGGGCCGTTGTCGATCATGGGGTTCAGCGTGGTGGGTGGGCGGATCGTGTCGATCGACGTGATCGCGGACCAGGAGCGGTTGGGCGCGTTCGACCTGTCCGCGGTGGGCGCCTGACCTGCGGTCAGGCTCGACTCTCGACGGCGGGCCGGCTCACCGCGCGGGTGGCGTAGTACCCGAGCAGCGCTGACACGGCCAAGCGCACGCCGACGTTGATCCACACCCCGGCGGCGGTCCGGCCTTGGAAGGACGCATACGCCTCCACGGCCGCCGTCGTCAGGTGGAACACGATCAAGGTGGTGGCGATCAGTCGCAGCGCCTTGGGGTCGGTGAGCCGACTGCCGCCGAACGAGAGGACCGCGATCGCGATCTCCGCCGCGCCCAGCATGTACGGGACGAGGAACGCGCTGGAGGGCACGTCGACGTGGACTGCGGCCGGGATGGCGGCGGGTGCGGCGATCAGGACGACGCCGGCGGCCAGCGTGACGATGCCGTGGGCGACGAGGAGCCGGGCGAAGTTCATGACGCACCTCCGAGAATTCAACCAGTGATGAGATTACTGGATCGTCGGAGGCCTGGCCGGCCGCCGGCGCTCGCGCGTCGGCAGCGACTGCTGTCAGTGGGGGTGGGGGAGGTGGGGGCGACGGCGGCGCGCGGAAGTCACCGCCGAGCCGGCGGGGTCGTCAGCCGACCCGGTGGAGCCAGGTCACCGGGGCGCCGTCGCCGGCCCGCCGGAAGGGTTCCAGGGCGTCGTCCCAGGCCGCGCCCAGGATCTCGTCGACGCCGTGCGCGAAGGACTCGCCGCCCCGGCTTCTCGCCGCCAGGGTACGCAACTGGTCCTCGGAGACCACGATGTCGCCGTTCGCGCTCGTCCGCGCGTGCCACAGGCCCAGTACGGGCGCGAAGCAGTAGCGGACGCCGTCGACGCCGGGGCTCGGGTCCTCCGTGACCTCGAACCTCAGCATCGGCCACGCCCTGAGGGCGGCCACGAGTCGGGCGCCTGTGCCGGCTTCTCCGGTCCAGGCCGCCTCGGCGCGCAACTGCCCCGGCGCCGCCGGTTGGGCCGCCCACTTGAGGTCCGCCCGCTCGCCGAGGGTGCCCGAGATCGCCCACTCGACGTGCGGACAGACCGCAGACGGCGACGAGTGGACGTAGACCACGCCACTGGTGCTGCCACGGGTGCTCACGTTGACCTCCGCTGCTCGACGAGGGACGTCTTCCCCTACGGCCTGTCGAGTTGCTGCGGACGATCTTGCGAATTCCCGACTTGGTCATTCTGCCCGCGATCGCAGCGGTCCGCCAGAAGAACCAGCACGTTCATCACCCGGGCGGGTCAGATACAGGACTTTCGACCCTGAATCGCGACCCTGCGACCCACGTCAAGGGGCCGCAGGGTCACTTTCCGAGATCAACCGGACACGGTGGAGTGATCCACCCCGCCGATCACGCCGCCCGCAGCGCGGCGACCGCCGCGACCACGTCGACCAGGCCGGTGCCGCGGTCGAAACTGCTGGTGTACGCGCCGGCCGGCACGTACCCGCCGCCGTACTTGTACGCGCTCGCCTTCAGCGCGGCCTCGACCTGGCCGGGCGTCGCGGACGGCCTGGCCTGGAACAGCTGGGCCACGATCCCCGCGATGTGCGGAGCGGCCATCGAGGTGCCGGAGATCGTGTTGTACGTGCCGAGGTCGAGCAGGCCGGGGCCGTTCTGCGGCTTCAGGCCGGTCGCGCAGATCACCAGGTACGGGCGGCACGCCGAGGCGATGTTCTCGCCGGGCGCGGAGATGTCCGGCCAGGTCGACTGGTCGGTCGCCAGGCCGCGCGAGGAGTAGTCCGACACCGCGCCGTCGCGGGTGCCGGTGTCCTGGTCGTTGTAGGAGGCGACGGAGATCACGCCGGGCGTCGGGTCCTGGCCGGGCGGGTTGGACAGGCTGGTCGTCCCGTCGCCGCCGTCGTTGCCGTTGGCCCACACGGTCACCACGCCCTGCGCCGCGAGCGCCCGCTGGAGCTTCGCGGTGGCCGAGTTCGGGTCGAACGCGCCGCCGCCGACCGGGCCGTAGGAGTTGTTGACCACCTTGATCGGCGGGCACGTGGCCGCCGGCACGCCCGCGCCGCACGGCGCCGCGTGGTTCTCCAGCACCCAGTTCAGCGCCGCGTCCGCGCCGAGGATCAGCAGCGCCGCGCCGGTGGAGATCACGACGGTCTTCGCGCCGGGGGCCGCGCCGCGCACGACCGTCCCGTCGGTGAGCTTCACGTCGCCGCCCACGGCGATGCCGGTGACGTGCGTGCCGTGGCCGCCGACGGACAGGGTGTCGGTGTCGACCGACGTCGGCACGTCCACGATGCAGCCGGTGCCGGTGGACGACTCGTCCACGCACAGGCTCTTGAGGTTGCGGACGACCTTGGTCTGCCCGCTCGCGGTCTTGAACGCCGGGTGCGTCGGGTCCACGCCGGAGTCGATGACGGCGACGGTGACGCCGCTGCCGTCCAGGGCGAGACCGTTGGCGCCGGTCAGGGTCTGGCGCGCCTCCAGCCCGCGGGTCGCGACGTGCGAGGTGGAGCCGGTGAACCGGATCGGCTGGTCGGCCTCGACGTAGGTCACGCCGGGCACGGCCCGCGCGGCGGCGATCTTCGCGGCGCTGCCCCGGGCGGCGACGACGCCGATGCGGTCGAACGACGTGAGCCTGGTCAGGCCGGCCTCGGTGACCGCGCGCTCGGCGGCGGCGAGGTCGGTGCCGTGCACCAGGACGGTGCCGGAGTAGGTGGGGTTCAGCAGGGCCGAGGCGGGCGCCAGGAGTCCGGCGTCCGCGACGGGGGCGGCGACCACGGAGAGTGCCAGGACTCCCGCGGCGGCCAAGGCGGCTTTGCGCATGGCGATCAAACCCTTTCCGGTGCAGTGCCCCCGCCGGATGGCGGAACTCCGATCAAGAGCGCAATCCGTCTAACGATCGACGCCCGTTCCGGTGATGGCGGTCACTGAACGTGTCAACTCGCGATCCAGCGGACCGGACGGGCGGCGCCGGCGCTACGGTGTTCGACCGTGTGGAACGGTGGGAACTCGTGCGCCTGATCAAGCTCGGTACCGAGCCCTCTGAGGTCGGCGCCGACGTCCGGGCCGCGCTCAGCGCGTGGGGTCAGGGCGACTCCGTGCTGGGCGGTGTCGCGCTGCTCGGCGTCACCCCGCCGGACAGCCCGCGCCCGCTGGACGCGGTGGTCGTGCTGCCGCGCGGCGTGCTCGTCGTGGTCGGCGTGGACCTGCCGGACCCCGCCATGCGCCTGGAGGCCCCGCTGTCGGGCCAGTGGAAGATCGACGGCTGGCCGCTGAGCCGCCCGGACGGCGCCACCAACCCGGCCGCCGAGGCGCTGGAGGCCAGCGCCGCCGTCACCCGCCGCATCCAGGACATGCGCGGCGAACCGCTGCCCGTGGCCACCGTCGTCGCCGTCGGCCCGTACGTGGCCCAGGTCGTGCAGCCCACCGTGGACCTCAACCGCGGCGTGCGCGTCCTGCACCCCAAGCCCACCACCCTGCTGGCCGCCGCCCGCGAACTGGCCACCAGCGACCGACCGTGCTCGGCGGGCCACGCGGCCAAGCTGCTGGCCGTCCTCGCCCCCACCGGCACCCCGCCCGCACTCCGCGACCTGGTGACCGAGGGCTTCCCGGACGCGGCGGCGGACCTGGCGTCGGCCAGCACCATGCTGCTGCCCCGCGTGGCCCCCGCGCCCAAGCGCCCGAAGTGGCTGCCGTACGCGGCGGCCGGCGTCGTGGCGGTCGTGCTGGTCGTGACGTTGTTGGCACTCCTGTCCTCCGGCGGCACCCCCGAGGCGTCCACCTCGACCAGCGCCGCACCCCAGCCGACGACCGTGGTCGTGGACGGCCGCAACTACCTGCCCAAGGGCGCGGAGAAGACCGAGAAGTGCGCCGAGCACGCGTTCGGCGACGTCCGCGTGTGGCTGGCGGGCCACATGTGCCTGCAACTCAAGCGCGCGGTGTACGAGACCACAATGGACGGTCGCAAGGTCGGCATCGCCGTGGCGGAGCTCAACCTGCCGGACGGCACCCGAGCCGCCGAACTGCACGCCGTGACCGCGGCGGCCGGCACGGGCGGCATCACACCACTGGTGAAGGACGGCAAGTCCTGGCCGGGCGGACCGTCCGACTTCGACCACGCCGCGATGAAGACCATCGTGAAGGACTCGCACGTCCGGATCACGCAGGCGGTGTGGGCGGAGGGCGAATCCGACCCGGCCGACCCCATGCTGGTCGCCCTCGCCCAGCAGGCCATGCGCCTACCCGCCACGCAGTAGCCGCTCAGCCGGCCACCCAATAGCCGCTCAGCCGGTCACGCAGTAGCCGCTCGGCCGGTCACGCAGCAGCCGCTCGGCCGGTCCCCGCGCGGAATTGTCGGTGGCCCATGAGACGATCGAAGCGGGGGCCGGAGGCCGCGGTCAGCGGCCGGTTCGGGCCAGGCCGATGGCGATCAGGCCGAAGGTCACGTGCAGCACGATCGCCAACCCCGCCACCGTGCTCGTCATCTCGGTCCCCGGCCGCCCCGCCAACGCTCCGCACGAGAACAGCCACCCCGCGACCGCCACCGCGAACCCGGCCCCCAGCCACACCCGCGGCACGTGCGCCAAGCACAACAACGCGTGGCTCCGCGCCCGCAGCAACGTGTACCCCACCACCGGCACCACGAGAAAACCGGGCAAGTACACCAAGATCGGCGCGAAATACGGCCCGCTGGGCACGAACGTCATCGCGATGACGACCACGCACCAGAGGACCGCGCCGGTCGCGAGGGCAACGGTTCCTCTGGTCACCTCCGGCAGTGTAATGAGACGGAGCCGCAAATCTCGGAGGTGACGCAAGATGGCGCACCCCGCCTACGGCACTCGGCGTACCCCTGTGCACGCAACGAAATCGCAGGTGCACCGACCGTCAGAGCCCGTACGCCTCCAGCAGCCGCAGCCACACCTCGCTGATCGTCGGGTACGCCGGCACCGCGTGCCACAGCCGGTCCACGGTGATCTCCCCGACGATGGCGATCGTCGCCGCGTGCAGCAGCTCCGCCGTGTCGGGTCCGGCGAAGGTCACGCCGACGAGGGTCCGCTTGTCCTCGTCCACGATCATGCGCGCCTTGCCCCGGTACCCGTCGGCGTGCAGGGACGAGCCGGCGACGGCGATGTCCAGGTCCACCACCCGCACGTCCAGCCCGGCCTCGCGGGCCTGCGCCTCGGTCCACCCGACCGCCGCCACCTCCGGGTCGGTGAACACGACCTGCGGCACGGCCGTGTGGTCCGCGGTGGCCACCGGCGCGGTCCACGGCTGGGGGTTCTGGGCGCCGGTCGCGACGGCCGTGCCGACCGCGCGGGCCGCGTACTTGCCCTGGTGGGTCAGCAGGGCGCGGCCGGTCACGTCGCCCGCCGCGTACAGCCAGTCCAGGCCCTCGACGCGGCCGGTGTCGTCCACGGGCAGCGCCTCGCCCGCGGTGAAGCCGAACTGCTCGACGCCGAGGTCGAAGGTCGCCGGCTGCCGTCCGGTGGCCACCAACAACTTCTCGCCCGACACCGACGATCCGTCCGACAGCGACACCGACACCGAACCGTCCACACGGGACACACCGGTCGCCTTCACGCCCGTGCGCAGGGTGACGCCGTCCTCGCGCAACCCGTCGGCCACCAGGTCGCCCGCGAACGCCTCGAACTTCGGCAACGGCCGCTCGCCGGACACCACGAGCGTCACCGACGACCCCAGCCGCGCCCACGCCTGCGCCATCTCGACGCCGACCACGCCGCCGCCCAGCACCACCAGCGACGACGGCACCTCCTGCGCCGACGTGGCCTCGCGCGAACCCCAGTGCTCGACCTCCGCGAGGCCCGGCAGGTTCGGCGTGCGCGGGACACTGCCGGTGCAGACGATCACGGCCCGCCGAGCGGTCAGGACCCGGCCGCCGACCTCGACGGTCCGCTCACCGGTCAGCCGCCCGCGCCCGCGCACCACGTCGATGCCCGCGCCGACCGCCCAGTCGACCTGGCCGGAGTCGTCCCAGTCCGACGTGAACTCGTTGCGGCGCTTGAGCACCGCGGCGGCGTCCAGCCGCTCCCCCACCGGCACGCCGGGCACTCGGCGCGCGGCGGCCAGCGCGTGGCCGGGGCGCAGCAGGGCCTTGCTGGGCATGCACGCCCAGTACGAGCACTCGCCGCCGACGCGCTCGGCCTCCACGAGGGCGGTCCGCAGCCCGCCGGCGGCGGTCCGGGCGGCGGCGTTCTCACCCACCGGTCCGCCGCCGATCACGATCACGTCGTAGGTCTGGTCACCGTCTGCCGCACGGGATTCGCTCACCGTGCCACCCCACACCACCCGGACCGGCGGAGCAAGTCACACGGCGATCGGCCCGGGAGGGCGGTGGGGTCACGCGGGGTGGGACACCTGGCAGAGCGTCACACCCGATGAAGGGTCACCCCGGGGCGGAGGGGTCACCCGGCGAGGGGTCAAGCGGGGTCGAACACCCCGGCGAGCATGCGCATGATCACGCCGTCGGCGGTGCGGAGGACCACCGGCCGCTCGTCGGGCGCGACCCGCTCGGCGAGCTTGAACATGGCGTCCGCGGTCTGGGTCGCCATGCGGAAGGTCAGGGCCACGGGGGCGTCCCCGCGCACCGAGAAGCGGCCGACGAACAGCTCGCGCAGCCGCTCGGCCATCAGCTCGTACTGGTCGACGCTCGCGTCGAGCCGGTGGCCGTCGAACAGGTCGCTGAACCGCACCCGGCCGAAGCCGGGCATTTCGACGAGCATCCGCAGGTAGACCGCGACCACCTGCTGCACCGCTTCCCGCCAGTTCGCGGACAGCCCGCCGTCGGTGAACAGGGTTTCCACCCTGGCCAGGTACTCCTCCATGCCGCGCAGCGCCAACGCGTGCACAACAGAGCGCTTGTCCGGGAAGTATTGGTAGAAGGAACCGATTGGCACGCCGGCCAACTCGACGATCCGGGCTGTGGTGATGTCGTCGTAGTCGTACTGGTTCAGCAACTGGGCGCACGCGTCGACAATGGCGGTCACCGTCGCGGCGCCCCGCTGCTGCACAGGCTGACGGCGCATCACCTTGGCTAAGCGGTTTTCGGCGGGATTGTCATGCACCCGCACATCTTGATGGATACGGACCAGTAATCCCAAACACAGGATTGGCGTCAGCTTCATCACGGATCGTCGCACGTCTGCGCAGGACTGCGGACTACCATGTGAGAAACGCTCATCTTGTATGACAACCGAACCGAAAAGAGCAGGTGCAAAGCCCGCACGGACCTGAACAATTGGGCATGAAACGATTCTCCGCCGGAGGAATCACCGGTCGCGCCGACCGCCGGCGCTAGGCCGATCGCGGTCGCGAACTCGCCGGCAGCGGCGCCCCGCCCGGTCCCCGCTGCTGCGGCAATGCGCGCGCCATCGGGTCCCGCGACTCTTCTTTCTGTTCAGAACGGGGGCGCGGCGGCCGGGTGACATAGGGCCGCAGCAATCCGGCGACCACCAGTCCGGGCGCGATCAGCGGCACCACGGCGGACAGGGCGACGGCGGTCGCGGCGGCCCGAGCGACGTCCTTGGGGATCAGGGCGATCCGGTCCACGACGAACGCCCGCCGCCCCGGGATCGACGCGAGACCCACCACGGCCAGGAACACGGCGAGCGCGAGCAGCGCCCGGTGCACCGCGCCGTACCCGACGGACTGCGCCGCCGCCATCACCGCCAGCCACCCGCCCAGGGCCGGAAACTGCCGCCGGGTGGTCGTCATCGCCCACAGCAACCCGCCGACCGGGGCCAGCCACCCGGTGCGGCCCGCGCACCACGCCTCGACCGCCGCCAGCCACCCCACCGGGACCCCGGCCCACGCCAGCGGCGCGCGCACGACGTCCAACGGGCTCGGCGCGCCGAACTGCCGGCTCGCCGCCCCAACCGGGTCCGCCGCCCCGGCCGGGTCCGCCGCCCACGCCTGGCCGAGCACGCCCGTCTGGCCCACCACCCACGCCAGCGACCACACCGACACGACGACCGCGAGCCCGAGTTGCCACCGCGGTCGGTCGACCGCGCAACGGCACAGCCGGACCAGTTCCCGGCGCTGCTCCTTCACCCCCTCCACCCTGCCGGGTTCACCGCCCGCCCGGATCGGCCTTCACCCGCGTGCCTGCGGTTTCCCGCTCTTCGGGTGCCCCGGCCCTCACCCGGCGTGCCGCGAGGGCCGCGCCGATGTGCTGGAGGTCCCCCGGGTTGCCCGGATCGAGACCGGTCAGCGCCACGATCCGACGCAGCCGGTAGTCGACGGTGTTGGGGTGGACGTGCAGCAAAGCCGCAGTTCTGCGGCGATTCAGGCCCTCGGCGAGGTAGAGCTCCAGGGTCGGCAGCAGGTCCGGGTTGTCCGCCAACGGGTCCAGCAGCGCGGCCAGGCCCTCGGTCGCCGGGGTCAGCCGGCCCAGCTGGTACTCCAGCAGCACGTCGGCGAGCCGGTACAGGCCCGGCGGGCGGCCCAGCCGCAGCACCACGTCCAGCACCTCGCGCGCCCGCTGGTGGGCGGCGGGCAGCTCGGCCGTCGCCGCCCGCTCCCACGCCGCCGTCACGCCCGCCACCACCTGGAGCCGCCGCACGAGCCCGGCCAGGTCGGCCTCCGGCGGCAGCACGGCCACGCCGCCGCGCGGGTCGACCGAGTTCGGCCCGACCGGGTCCAGCTCGGCCTGCACGCGCCGGACCTTGCGGCGGGCGGCGATCTGCGCGCCGGTGCCGGGGGTGACCTCGTCCGGGTGGGTGGCGAAGGCGAACACCACCACGACGTGCGACGGCCCGACCCGCGCGGCCGTGGGACGACCTTCCAGCAGGGCGGACAGCAGTTCGCGGCGGGCTTCCCGCTCGTGGCCGATGATCGTCTGCCGCTCCTCGGCGTACGCGGTGGCCACCACGGACACCGCGACCTCCTGGTAGCGCAGCACGAGGTCGGTCGCGGCGAGCGCGTCGGCGAGGTCGTCGGGACCGGCGTCGGCGAGGACGGCGTGCCACATCACCCGCAGGCCCATGCTGTACGCGGCGAGCACCGCGCCCAGCGGCACGCCCTCGGCGGCGCGCACGGCGGCGGACTCGGCCAGCTCACCCAGCTCGTCCACCCCGGGCACCTCGCCGGTGCGCAGCATCCGGGCCACGATCCGCAGGTTCGCCGCGGTGATCCGGGTGATGTCGCCGTCCAGCTCCTCGCGCGGCAGGGCCGCGTAGAGCGGGATCTCGGTGGCGAACCGCGTGACCAGGTCGCGCGCAATCACCCGGTGCGGTGTCAGCCGTGCGTGGATCGGCTGACCGTTGATGGTCAGGTTGTGACGGGTCACAACAGCTCCTCGTCGAGTCTGCGTGAATTCCCAGGTGTCCGGTCGTGTTGTAGGCCACATCATGTCACCGGCACCATTTGCGACTACGCGAAGGAGGCGATCGTGCGCAGGCTGCTACCGGCGTTGTTGGCGGCGATGTCGATCACCTGGATGGGGACGGCAGTGTCCGACGCCGCCCCCGCAGAGCTGGAGTACGTGGCGCTCGGCGACTCCGCCGCCGCCGGACCCCTGATCCCCGACCAGGAGCTGATGCACCTGGGCTGCCTGCGCTCGACGCGCAACTGGCCGAGCGTCCTCGCGGCGGAGCTCGGCGCGACGACGTTCCGGGACGTGAGCTGCTCCGGGGCCACCACCGACCACCTGACCACGTCCCAGACGACGTTCACCGGCCCGCAGGCGCCCCAGCTCGACGCGCTCACGCCGACCACGGACCTGGTCACGATCACCATCGGCGGCAACGACATCGGCCTGGTCGGCGTGGCCCTGGGCTGCATCAACGTGCTGCCGGAGCCCTTGGGGTTCTCGTGCAAGGACCGGCTCACCGCCGGCGGTGACCAGATCGCGGCGAAGATCGACGCCTACGCGGCGGAGTTCGGCGCGGGCCTGGACGCCATCCGGGCGCGGGCGCCCCAGGCGGAGATCGTCGTCGTCGGCTACGGCACCTACATCCGGCCCGGCGGGTGCCACCCGAAGGAGCCGATCTGGGCGCGGGACGCCGACTACCTCCAGGGCTCGGTGCACCGGCTGAACACCGTGCTGGGCAAGGTGTCCGCCGACCGCGGCGCCCGGTTCGTCGACATCGAGCCGCCGAGCGTGGGCCACGACGTGTGCGCGTCGATCGGCGAGAAGTGGTTCGAGGGCCTGGTGCCGACCTCCGTCGCCGCTCCCCTGCACCCGAACGCGCGCGGCATGGCGGGCATCGGCGGGTTCACCGCCGATGCGCTCGCAAGCCGCCTGTGAGGGCTTCGTACACCTGGTAGACGCCGCTGTGGTCGTCGTCGCCGAGCCCGAGTGCGCACATCGCGGCGTACAACTGCTCGACGGCGGCGGTCACCGGAAGCGGCACCCCGGCGGCCCGCCCGGCCTCGGTCGCGAACGCCAGGTCCTTGAGCTGGTGCCGCGCCCGACCGCCGGGCGCGAAGTCGTGGCCGATCCACTTGTCCCGCTTGACCGCCAGCGCGGTGCTGCCCGCGAGCCCACCGCCCAGGACGTCCAGCAGCGCTTCGGGGTCCAGCCCCTGCGCGACCCCCAGCGCGAGCGCCTCGGAGATCCCGGTGAGCGTCGTCGCCACCACGATCTGGTTGCACGCCTTGGCCAACTGGCCCGCGCCCAGCGGCCCGAGGTGCCGGACGGTGTCGCCGAGCACGTCGAAGTAGGGCTTGAGCCGCAGCACGTCCTCGGCGTGACCGCCGACCATGATGCTCAACGTGCCCGCGTCCGCCCCCACGTCCCCGCCGCTGACCGGCGCGTCGACCAGCCGCACGCCCAGGTCGTGCAGCCGCGCGCCGAGCTTGCGCACGCCTTCGGGTGAGTGCGTCCCCATCACGACGAGCAGGGGCTCCTCGACGCCGTTCGCACGCCACCCCGCGAGCAGGCCGTCTTCGCGGTCCAGCACGTCTTCCACGTCCGGCAGGTCGGGCAGGACGGTGATCACGACGGGCAATGCGGCCTCGGCCGGTGTGCCGACCGACGTCCCGCCGGCCGTCCGCACCTCGCCGTCGCGGCCGGGCGTGCGGTTCCAGGCGGTGACGGGGAAGCCGGCGCGGGCGAGGTTGCGGGCCATCGGCCGCCCCATCGCACCGAGCCCGAGCACGGAAACCGGGTCGTGGCGCATGGTCGCCCATCGTGACCCGACGGGGCGGGGGCGGCAACCGGATCGTGGGCAACACGTGAGCGCGCGAGCGGGGCACCGTGTAGATTGGTCGTTCTGCGCGCACAGGGAGAAGTCAGGCTAAAAGCGGCACAGCCTGATAAAACACGCTATCCAGAAATGAGGCACGTTGTCAAGCCCCTCCGATGACCTCCGGCTCGCGGAAATCGAGTCGGAGCAGGAATACGTGTCGATGCTGTACGGAAGGCTGGACGACCTCCGCGACCTCAGCTCCAAGCGACTGGCCGGCGCGCTGAGGGAAACCGGCGGAACGCACCAGATGCGCTCCGAGCGGGACACCTCGGTGGCCATGTACTCCGACCAACTGGCCCAGTACAGCGCGGTGGAGAACGGGTTGTGCTTCGGACGCCTCGACTTCCACGAGGGTGAGCGCTTCTACATCGGCCGGATCGGCTTGTTCGACGAGGACAAGGAGTACGAGCCGCTGCTGATGGACTGGCGGGCGCCCGCCGCGCGGCCGTTCTACCTGGCCACCGCCGCCGCGCCGGACGGCGTGAAGCGGCGCCGGCACCTGCGGACCAAGCAGCGCAAGGTCGTCGGGTTCGACGACGAGGTGCTCGACATCAACTCCGTGGACCCCACCCGGCACGAGGGGCTGACCGGCGAGGCCACCCTGCTCGCCGCCGTCAACGCCAGCCGCACCGGCCAGATGGGCGACATCGTCGCCACCATCCAGGCCGAGCAGGACAAGATCATCCGCACCGAGCTGAACGGCGTCGTGGTCGTGCAGGGCGGTCCGGGCACCGGCAAGACCGCGGTCGCCCTGCACCGCGCCGCCTACCTGCTCTACACGCACCGCCGCCAGCTCGCCAAGCGCGGTGTGCTCGTGGTCGGCCCGAACTCGACGTTCCTGCGCTACATCGGGCAGGTGCTGCCGTCGCTGGGCGAGACCGGCGTGCTGCTGTCCACCGTGGGCGAGCTGTTCCCGAACCTGACCGCGACCGGCCGCGAGCCCGCCGGGACCGCCGCGCTCAAGGGCCGCATCGAGATGGCCGACGTCGTGGCGCACGCGGTCAAGGACCGGCAGGAAGCGCCCGCGCTGGTGGAGATCCCGTTCGAGCAGGACGTGCTCAAGCTGGACCGCCGGGCGATCACCGCCGCCCGCGGCCGTGCCCGCCGGACCCGCAGGCCGCACAACGAGGCCCGCCGGACGTTCCTGCGCGAGATCATCTCCGCGCTCGCGTCGCAGGCCGTGTCCCGCCTCGGCCGGCACCTGCTGGACCAGGCCGACATCGACGACATCCGCCGCGAGCTGCGCGAGGACCCCGAGGTCCAGGCCGCGGTGGAACGCCTGTGGCCGACGCTGACCCCGCAGAAGCTGCTGGAGGACCTCTACGCGACCCCGCGCCTGCTCGCCAAGGCCACGCCCAAGCTGACCCCGGAGGAACGCGCCCTGCTGGCCCGCCCGCGCGGGTCGGAGTGGACGCCGGCCGACGTGCCGCTGCTGGACGAGGCCGCCGAGCTGCTCGGCGAGGACGACACCGAGGCCAAGGCCCGTGCCGAGCGCCAACGCCGCCAGGCGATCGACTACGCGCAGGGCGTGCTGGACATCCTCGACCTGGAGGACGACGCCGACCCCGAGATCCTGATGGCCACCGACCTGGTCGACGCCTACCGGCTGGCCGAGCGGCACGGCGTGGAGCGCTACGAGACCGCGGCAGAGCGCGCGGCGGCGGACCGGACGTGGACGTTCGGGCACATCATCGTGGACGAGGCGCAGGAGCTGTCGCCGATGGCGTGGCGGACGCTGATGCGGCGCTGCCCCAGCAAGTCCATGACGGTCGTCGGCGACATCGCCCAGACCGGCGACATCGCGGGCGCGTCCTCGTGGCACGAGGTGCTCTCGCCGTACGTGATGGACCGCTGGAAGCTCACCGAGCTGACGGTCAACTACCGGACGCCGTCGGAGATCATGGCCGTCGCGGCGGACGTGCTGGCGAGCCTGGACCCGGACCTGGTGCCGCCGACGTCGGTGCGCGACAGCGGGCACGAGCCGTGGAGCGTCAAGGTGTCCTCGGTGGAGTCGGCCCTGCCGGGCCTGGTCGCCGAGGAGGTCGCGGCCATCGGGGACGGCAAGCTGGCGGTGATCGTGCCCGCCGCGCGGGTCGCGGAGCTGCGCGCGGTCGTGCCCGGCGCGTCGGACGACCTCGACGCGCAGGTCGTCGTGCTCGGCGTGGTCGACGCCAAGGGCCTGGAGTTCGACTCCGTCCTGGTGGTGGACCCGGCGGGCATCCTCGCCGAGTCGCCGCGCGGCGCGAGCGACCTGTACGTGGCGCTGACCCGGGCCACGCAGCGGCTGGGCGTCGTGCACGAGGGCGGGTTGCCCGGGGTGCTGGACCGGCTGGCTCAGAGGTCGGCGAGCACCGTGTAGCCCAGGAGGGCCGCGCCCACGCCCGCGACGACGCTGATCGCGACGTTCGCGACGGCGTGGAAGTGGGCGCGGTTCTCCAGCAGCCGCACGGTTTCGTAGCCGAACGTGCTGTAGGTGGTCAGGCCGCCGCAGAACCCGGTGCCCAGCAGCGCCGCCGTCGCCGGCTCGACGGCCGCGCCCGCGAGGGCGCCCAGGACGAACGAGCCCACCACGTTCACGGTGAGCGTGCCCCACGGGAAGGCGGTGTCGTGGCGGGACTGCACGAACCGGTCCACGAGGTAGCGCAGCGGCGCACCGACCGCCGCGCCGAGGAAGACCAGCAGGGCCGTCACGCGACCGCCCTCCGGGTCAGCGCCACGGCCAGCGCGGTCGCGCCCACGGCGGCGACCAGCGTCAGCACCAGGTAGGCGAACGCTTCCAGCACGCCGCCGGGTGCCAGCAGGTGCCGGAAGTCGTTGGTGTAGGTGGAGAACGTGGTGAACCCGCCCAGCACGCCGACGCCGAGGAACGGCCGCGCCAGCGGGTGCGCCCGCCACTTCTCGGTGATCAGCACCATGAGCACGCCGAGCAGCGCGCCGCCGACGACGTTGACCAGCAGCGTCGACCACACTCCTGGCACGAGCAGTCCGACGCCGTAGCGCGCCAGGCCGCCGAGACCGCCGCCGAGGGCGATCACGGCGAGCACGCCGCCGTGCGTCCGGGCCAGCTCCTGGCGTTGGGCCGGGACGTGCAGGTCGACGTCCGGGTCGACGGGCTCAGTGGGCACGCAGGTGGTCTACCAGGTGGTCCAAAGCGGACAGTGCGCGCACCACGTCCGCCCGCTCCCCCGGTTCGAGCTTGTCCAGCGCGGAGCCGATGCGCTTCTCGTGCGCGGCCTGCCAGACGGCCAGCTGCTCGTGCCCCAGCGGCGTGACCGACAGCCGTGCGACGCGCCGGTCGGTCGGGTCGCCGCCGCGCGCGACCAGGCCGCCCTCGATGAGCTGGCCGACCAGCCCGCTCACCGTGTTGGGCGCGAGCCGCAGCTCGGCGGCGAGGTCCCCGACGCGCATCGGCGGGCGCTCCGCCAGCGTCTGGAGCAGCTCGACCTGGGCCATCGGCAGCGAGTCCCACGGCCATTCCGACCGGATGCTGGTGCGCAGGGCGCGACGCAGCCGGGTGACCACGTCGGTGAGCGTGCGTGCCTCGTCTGACATGGGCAAATGGTACTCGGGCGCCCACATCGTGGGATCGCACGCAGCGTGACCGCCCGGCCGGCCCCGCGTACGCCGATCGGGGACAAGCGGGCGCGGGCTCTGCCGACATGTGTCGCCCCCTCAGTACGCTGGCGTTCGCGAGGGCCGGGCGGGTCCACCAAACACGGAGAGCGGTGTGGCGCGGAACGCGAACTGGGTCCCGGACGACGTGGACCCGGGTCTCCCCAGCGCCTCCCGGATCTGCGACTACCTGCTCGGCGGCGGCCACAACTTCGCCACCGACCGCGCGCTGGCGGAGGAACTGCTGGTCGTCCAACCCAACGCGCGCGTCATCGCCCGGCTCAACCGGGCGTTCCTGCGCCGGGCCGTGCTGCACCTGGTCGACCACGGCATCCGCCAGTTCCTCGACCTGGGCTCGGGCATCCCGACCGTGGGCAACGTGCACGAGGTCGCGCACCGGGCCGCGCCCGACGCCCGCGTGGTCTACGTCGACTTCGAGGACGTCGCCGTCGCGCACAGCCGGATGACGCTGGAGCACGAGGACCGGGCCACCGTCCTGCAAGAGGACGTGACCGACCCCGACGCCGTCCTGACCGCCACCCTCCGCACCGGCCTGCTGGACCTGGCCGACCCGGTCGGGGTGCTGGCCATCGGGGTGTTCCACTTCGTGCCGCCCGAACACGACCCGGTCCGCGTGCTCGCGGCCTACCGGGACGCCGTCGCACCCGGCAGCGCGCTCGCGTTGTCGCAGTTCACGTGGGACTTGCAGCCCGTCGAGATGGCGGGGATCGTCGAGGTGATGAAGAGGAGCATGAACCCGGTCTTCCCCCGCACCCACGCGGAGATCACCGCGCTCTTCGAGGGCTTCGAGGTCGTGGCGCCCGGCGTGGTGCCGCTGCCGCTGTGGCGGCCGGAGGCGGAGATCGCGGGACGCGACGACCCGGACAAGGCGGGCATCCTCGCCGGACTGGGCCACAAGCGGTGAAACCACGTGACACCACCGGCTAGATCCCGACGGGACGAACTCGCCCGGGAGTGGATGCGGGCCGTCTACTCGACGGCCTACGTGCCGCTGTCCCCGGCGGAGATCGAACACTTCCTCCGCGACCTGGTCGACGTGATCGCCGACGCCGTGCAGGCCGACCCGTTCACCGTCGACCCGGTCGCGGTGGTCGGCGAACGGCTCGTCAAGGCGCACTTCAACGGACCGGACACGTTGCAGCGCACGGTCGAGGTGCTGGGCCGAACCCTGCTGTTCACGCCAGAGCTTGAGGATGTGCCGCAACTGCCGGAGAAGGTCGTAGCCATCCTCGGCAGCTTGAGCACCAGCTTCGCCATCGCCATGCGCCTGGACGCCTTCGACCAGCAGGAGGAGATCAAGCGCGCTCTGATGGCCGCCAAGACCCGCGCCGAACGCGTGGCGAAGGTCAGCGAGAACCGCTTCCGCGAGGTGTTCAGCACCGCCGCGTTCGGAATCGCGATCACCGACCTGCGCGGCGTGTGCGTGCAAGCCAACCAGGCCCTGGCGGAGATGCTGGGCACCCCGCACGCGGACCTACCCGGCCGCAAGCTCATAGAGGTCTTCCACCCCGACGACCGCGAGTCCTTGGCCGCGATGTACCGAGCAGTGGGCGCCGGCCGCATCGACCGCTTCCGCGAACAGCGACGCCTGGTGGACAACGATGGCGACCCCGTCTGGGTGCACCTAGCCGTGTCCCTGCTCCGCGATGCCGACGGCGCCCCGGCGTACCACGTGACAATGGCCGAGGACGTCACCGACCTGCACCTGCTCCAAAAGAACCTCGACCACCAACTCCTCCACGACTCCTTGACCGGCCTGTCCAACCGACAGCATTTCGCCACCAGACTCGAGGCGATGCACAAGTCCGCACCGGACGGCATCACCCTGTACCACCTGGACCTGGACGCTTTCTCGGTCGTCAACAACGGCCTGGACCACAAGGCAGGCGACGACGTCCTCCGCGAGGTAGCCAGGCGCCTGAAAAACACCTTCTCCGCCGAACAGGCAGTAGTAGCAAGAATAGGCGGCGACGAATTCGCAGTAGTAGTCGCCAACCGCCCAGAAACCCCCAAAGTCCCACAGATCATCGAACGAATCGCCGCCGCCCTGGAAGCCCCCATGCCCAGCGGCGCAGCGTTGAGCGCCGGCATCGGCGTAGTAGACCGCCCAGCCCCCACCTGGCCGGTAGACGAACTACTCCGAGCCGCCAACTCCACCCTCCGCCGAGCCAAGGCGAAGGGCAAAGGCCAATGGCAAACCTACGACCGCCCAGAAGACACCCGCTCCAGAACGTGGCTGGGCCGAGCCGCAAGAATGCCCGCCGCCCTACGGGACTCGGAGATCGAGCTAGAATTCCGCCCAGTAGTGAGCCTGGCGTCGAACACACCCCTGGGCCAAATAGCCCGCCTCCGCTGGGACGACCTGGACCACCGCGAGTGCGTCAAGATGGCCGAGACGAACGGCCTGTCCCTAAAACTAGGCCAATGGGCACTCCGAGAAGCTGCGGAAGCCGCCGCAACCTGGTCAGCGGGAACCCTGCACGTAGAACTGTCCCCCATGCAGTCCCGCGACGAGGACTTGGTAGCCACAGTCAAACGAGCGCTAGACGAAACCGGTTTACCCGGCTCCTCCCTACGCCTCTACCTGGACACCCGCGCCATGCTCGACGAGCCCGGCGACAACGCAGACGTGCTAAGGGAGATGGGCATAGCCTTGGCCCTGTCCGGCTTCAACGGCGGCCAAGCAGAGCTGTCCCTGCTAGGCGAACTCCCCGTGGACACCCTGGTACTGGCCCCTTCGGTAGTGCGCCGCCTGGCGGTAGAGGAAGAATCCCTACCCCACAAGGCAATCGGCCTGATGATCCGCACCATCCGCGCTTCGGGCTACACGGTCTACGTACCAGACGTCCCCACCCCGGAACTGGCCACCTGGTGGTCAGAAACCGAGGCCGACGCCGCCTTCGGCCCTTTCACAGGCGACCCCCTACCGGGCTACGAACTCTAACCCCACACCTGCCACCCCCCCACACAACGCGCACCGAGCGCTCTTCACGAAGCTGCCGCACGGCACACCTCTACCTGGGCTTCTTGCTTGTGTCATCCCCGTATGGCCTGCCCGAAGGGC
>NZ_JBBEGC010000088.1:0-30087 GCF_037401995.1 Saccharothrix sp. CCNWYY140 | reverse complement strand
GACGGGGAAAGAAACCGAGGCCCTTCCCGTGGTCGCTGCCGCTTGGCGGAACGCAAGAGCTCCCCGCCCTTCGGGCGAGACGCCTTCGGCGCGAAAGCGGCGCGGCCGGCCACTGATCGAGTTGGGCATTCCCCGTGTGCCCGAGTTGGGCATTCCCCGTCTACCGGGCGGTCCACGAGCCGGGCGGGGTGAACCAGGTCGGGTTCGACCAGTTCACCCCGCCCGGCCCCGCATCGGCGGGTTCGGCCGCCACAGCGAGCAGGGCGACCACCAGGGCCGCCAGCTCGACGTCGTCAGGTTCGCCGCGCAACACAACGAAGTGCGGCAAAGGCGTCGTCACGTCGGCGGGTTCCCGTGCTTGCGGACCGGCAAGTCAGCCCGCTTGGCGCGCAACGCCGCCAGCGCGTCGATCAGCGTGACACGGGTCAGCTCCGGGTCGATCACGTCGTCCACCAGGCCGCGCTCGGCGGCGTAGTACGGGTGCATCAGCTCCCGCTGGTACTCCTTGATCCGCAGTGCCCGCACCACCTCCGGGTCGCGGGCGGCAGCGATCTCGCGGCGGAACACCACGTTCGCCGCGCCCTCCGCGCCCATCACCGCGATCTCGTTGACCGGCCAGGCGAAGGACAGGTCCGCGCCGATGGAACGGGAGTCCATGACGATGTACGCGCCGCCGTAGGCCTTGCGCAGGATGAGCTGCACCCTGGGCACGGTGGCGTTGCAGTACGCGTAGAGCAGCTTGGCTCCGTGCCGGATGATCCCGCCGTGCTCCTGGTCGCGACCCGGCAGGAACCCCGGCACGTCCACCAGCGTCACCAGCGGGATGCTGAACGCGTCGCAGAGCTGCACGAACCGGGCGGCCTTCTCGGCGGCGTGGATGTCCAGCGCTCCGGCCCTCGAGGCGGGCTGGCTGGCGACGACACCGACGACGTGCCCGTCGAGGCGGGCCAGGCCGCACACGATGTTGGTGGCCCAGTTGGCGTGCACCTCGAACAGGTCGCCGTCGTCGACGATCTCCTCGATGACCTTGACCACGTCGTACGCGCGACTCGGGTCGGCGGGCACCAGGTCCAGGATCGCCTTGTTGCGCCGGTCGGGCGGGTCCTGGCCGACCACGGACGGCGGCGCCTCGCGGTTGTTGGACGGCAGCAGGGACAGCAGGTGCCGGACGTCCTCCAGGCACGTCTCCTCGTCGTCGTAGAGGAACTGCGCCGCCCCGGAGAGCGTGGCGTGCACCTCCGCGCCGCCCAGGCCGTCGTGGGTGATCTCCTCCCCCGTCACGGCCTGCACCACGTCCGGACCGGTGATGAACATCTGCGAGATGCCGCGCACCATGAACACGAAGTCGGTCAGGGCGGGCGAGTAGCTCGCGCCGCCCGCGCACGGGCCGAGGATCACGCTGATCTGCGGGATGACGCCGGACGCGCGGACGTTGCGGCGGAAGATCCCGCCGTAGCCCGCCAGCGCCGAGACGCCCTCCTGGATGCGCGCGCCCGCCCCGTCGCTGAGGCTGACGATGGGCGCTCCCGCCGACTCCGCCAGGTCCATCACCTTGTGGATCTTCTCGGCGTGCGCCTCGCCCAGCGACCCGCCGAAGATGCGGAAGTCGTGCGCGTAGGCGAACACCGTGCGGCCGTGCACCTTGCCCCAGCCCGCGACGACGCCGTCGGTGTACGGCCGGCGGCCCTCCAGGCCGAAGCCCGTGCTGCGGTGCCGGCGGAACTGCTCCAGCTCGCGGAACGTGCCGGGGTCGAACAGCAGGTCGATCCGCTCCCGCACGGTGAGCTTGCCGCGGTCGCGCTGGGCCTGGTCGGCCGCCGCCGAGGGACCGTCGACGGCGGCGGTCCGGGTGGCGTGCAGCTCGGCCACCCTGGCGCGCATGTCCCACGGGGCTTCCCCCGGCGGGGCGTTCTCGGTGGTGGTCATGGCAGTCCTCCCTGTCGAACCTCCGGGGCGGGGTGCGTCGGTCGGGTCCACCGCGCCGGCCGACGCCGGGGGTCGGCCGGCGCGGCGCGGGCACGGTGGGCGTGGGGGAGTCACCCACCGTGCGCCCCGCTGGGGAATCGCCGCGTCCACTGTGGACCACAGTGCGCGGCGGTGGTGTCACACCGACAACTTCAGGATCACCGACTCCGTGGGGCAGGTGGACACCACCGCGTCGGCGGCGGTGACGTCCTCGTCCTCGGTCAACTCCGCGCGCAGCACCTCGGCCTCGCCGTAGGGGTCCAGCCGGAACAGGTGCGGCGCGAGCGCCTGGCACAGACCCGTGCCGCGGCAGGTCTCCTGGTCGACCGCGAGCGTGGCCCTCGCCGCGCTCATGACGCCGGGGCGCCCAGGTCGACCGGCAGGTGCAGGGGCGAGCGGATGAGCCACGTCGGCGCCCACTCGACCTCTTCGCGCGGCACGGTCAGGCGCATGTTCGGGAAGCGGCGGAACAGCTTCGAGATCCCGGTGCCGACCTCCATGCGCGCCAGCGCGGCGCCCAGGCAGTTGTGCAGGCCGTGGCCCAGACCCACGTGGCGGACGCCGGTGCGGGTGATGTCGAGCCGGTCGGCGTCGGGGAACGCCTCGGGGTCCCGGTTGGCCGACAGCAGCGACGCCAGCACCGGCGACCCCTTCGGGATCACCACACCGCCCAGCTCCAGGTCCTCCGCGGCGAACCGGAGCAACCCGGTGGCCAGGGCGCCCTCGTAGCGGATGAACTCCTCGACCGCGTTGGGCAGCAGGTCCGGACGCGCGTTGAGCAGCTCGACCTGGTCGGGGTGCGCCATGAGGCCCAGCGACGCGGAGCCGAGCACACCGCGCGTGGTGTCCAGCCCGGCCATGATCATCACGGCCAGCATGGAGACCAGTTCCTGCTCCGACAGCCGGTCCTCGCCGTCGCGGGCCTGGATGAACGACGACGTCAGGTCGTCCGCGGGGTTCTTCCGCCGCTCCTCGATCAGCTCGCGGCCGTACTCGCCGATCTCCACGAACGCGCGCGTCCGGTCGTCCTGGAGCTCCGGGTCCGTGGTGAACGCCCGGTCGATGGCGTGCAGCATGTCGTTGAAGCGGTCCAGCCGGAAACCCAGCAGGCTGCCGATCGCGCCCGCCGGCACGGCGCCGGCGAAGGACATCAGGTCCGGCTCGTCCTGTGCGGCCAAGTCGTCCAGCGCCTCGTCGACGATGCGGTCCACCGTGGCGCGCCACTCCTCGATGCGGCGCGGGGTGAACGCGCCCATCGCGAGCTTGCGGATCCGGGTGTGGTCGGGCGGGTCGAGGACGGTGACGATGTCCTCCACCACCGTGCCCAGCGCGAACACCATGCCCGCGGCGCGGGCGCGGTCGTTGGCCCACTTCATGCCGGAGGTGCTGAAGCGGTTGTCGCCCAGCACGGTGTGCACGTCGGCGTAGCGGGTCACGATCCAGGTCGGCACGTCGTCCACCGGGAAGGCGAACTCGTGGACCGGGGAATTCTTCCGCAGCCATTCCAGCGCCGGGTGCGGATTGCGATAGTACTCGGGGGTGAACAATTGGGGTGACAGCACCGGAGCAGCCATCGACGGTCTCCTTGGTGGGGTTCGCGTGAGCAGCCTTTGCGCTCGCCCGAGGCTAGACAGACCCGGTAACCGCCGGGTCATCACGAATCGCGTCCGACACTTACCCGGCGTTACCCCGGTGTGGGTTTCCAGTGCTTCTCCGTATTTAACGTGCCAGTATGACCCGTCAGCGTGACGATTTCGAACTCACCGAAGACGCGACCGAGATCACAGCGCGGTACGTGCGCGCATTCAATGCCGGCGACGCCGACGCCGTCAACCGGTTCTACACCGACGACGCGGTTTCCGTGTGGGAGCCCGGCGTGCCGCTGACCGGCGACGCGCGGCGCGAGCACATCGAAGAGGTCATCGCCCGCGGCGCTTCGGTGCAAGCCACGCAGCGGGAGGTTTACACCACCGGTGACACGGCGCTGTTGATCGTCGACTGGACGTTGTCGGCGACCAACGCGGAGGGGGTCGTGGAGGACTCGGCCGGTGTCGGGGTCGACGTGCTGCGGCGCGGGGAGGACGGCAAGTGGCGCTACGCCATCGACGACCCCTACGGCCGGGAGTGAACCCCCGCGAGGCGGGTTCGGCGATCGAGTCAGCAGAGAGAGGATCCACCATGCCCGACAGCGAAGCCCTCCGGTCCGTGCTGGGCGCCGTCCAGGACATCGTTCCTGTGCTGCGCCGCAACGGCCTCCAGGCCGAGAACGAGCGCATGATCCCCGCGGAGAACATCGACCTCCAGGACAAGGCCGGCGTGTTCCGGATGGCGGTGCCGCGCCGGTTCGGCGGACTCGAACTGCCCCTGGCGGACAAGGTGGCGGTGCTCTCCGAGATCGCCCGCGGCTGCCCGTCGAGCGGGTGGCTGGCCGAGACGTGGGCGTCCAACGCGTGGATCGCCACGCTCTACCCCGACCGCGCGCAGGAAGAGGTGTTCGCCAACGGCTCGGTGCGCGTGTCCAGCGGCTTCGCGCCCACCGGCAGGTTCGTCCCGGTCGACGGCGGCTACCGGCTCAACGGCCGGTGGGGCTTCAACTCCGGCTGCCTGGGCGCGCACTGGAACGTCACCGCGGGCATCGTCGAGGGCACCGGGGCCAGGGTCCTGGGCCTGGTGCCCATGTCGAAGCTGACCACCCTCGACGACTGGGACGTCTCCGGCGGCGCGGCCACCGGCAGCGTCACCACCGTGGCCGAGGACGTCTTCGTCCCCTGGCACCGCGTGCTGGACTTCGACCACGCCCTGGCCAACAACGGCCCGGGGCGCACCAACGGCGGCGCGGACGGGCGTTCGTACGGCCTGGTGAGCATGATCATGGCCGAGTGCGCGGCGGTGTTCACCGGCATCGCGCGCGGCGCCTACGAGCTGTTCATGGAGCGGCTGCCCGGACGGGGCATCACCTACACCTCCTGGACCGACCAGAAGCTGCACCCGCTGACCCAGGTCCAGGTCGCCACCGCCAAGAACAAGATCGACGCGGCCGAGGCGATGTCCCGCGTGTGGCTCGACCTGCTCCAGGAGCGGGCCGACGCGGGCGAGCTGCCCACGGTCGAGGAGCGGGCGATCGTGCGCGGCCAGACCATGTTCGCCGGGCGGCTGGCCCAGGAGGCGGTGGAGATCCTCTACTCGCTCAGCGGCGGGTCGGTCATCCAGCGCAGCGTGCCGTTGCAGCGGTTCCACCGCGACATCCAGGCGTTCATGCACCACGGCCTGACCAACGTGACCACGAACCTGGAGGTCCAGGGGCGGGTCCTGCTCGGGCTGGACCCCGACACGACGTTCCTGTAACCCCTCACGGGGAGGTCCGGGAACGTCGATCGACGTTCCCGGACCTTCCTCGTGCCCGGTGCGGGCGCCCTTCCGACGCCGAACGTGCGGCTCCCGTGCCTCAGCGCCTCAGCAACTCAGCGCTCAGCAACTCAGCGCCGCAGGACCAGGCCCGGGTCGCGGCCCAGGTAGGCCACCAGGCGGTCGCCGGGCGTGGCCGACGCGGTCACCGGCACCGGGTCGGCGAACTGCGGGTGCCGGTCCGTGGGTCCCACCGCGGCCCTGGCGAAGTTGTACAGGTCCGTCGCGAACGCGTCCGGGATGACGCAGTCCAGGCCGCACGTCCGCGCGATGTCCCAGCCGTGGACGGCGATCTCCAGCGCGCCGGTGCCCGCCAGCACCAGGCTGTGCAGCGGCTCGCCGCCGACGTCGACCAGCCGGTCGTCGTCGCGCCCCGCGCCGACCGAGGACTCCAGCAGCCGGGTGGTGAGCCGGCGGAACACCAGCAGCACGTCGCCGTCGCCGGCCGGGAACCCTCCGGGCGCGAGGCCCAGGCGCCGGTTCTCGATGCCCTCGGCCAGCGTGGCCAACGAGTCGTTGACGTGCCACAACAGTGTCCGCATGTCCCACGGCCGGCACGGCGTCGGCAGGGACAGGTCGTCCGCCGTCACGTGGTTGACGACGAACCGGGCGTAACCCGTGGCCCGTTCGGCCAGGTCCTTGCCGCGGACGAGGTCGGCCAGAGCTTCCTGGTGGATCATCGCTCAACGTGCCCGTGTGTCGTCGTCGATGGTCGACGGGAGGCCGTAGAGGGAGAACACCGCGCGGTCCTCGGCCACCGTGATGCCCTCGATCCCCGAGTCCGAGACGTCCAGCACCTCCAGCGAGTGCGCGCGCAGGACGCCGTCGGGGGTGGCGCGGTAGACCGCGAAGCCCGGCCGCCCGGAGATGGTGACCGGCACCATGTGGCAGTTGCCCAGGGTCGGGCACAGCGCCAGGTGCCGCGCGATGATCTCCCGGCCGGTGAGCACCTCGGGCTCCGCGTGCCCGGGGTCCAGCACCGCGCCGTCGGTCAGCAGGCTCACCAGCACCGCCGTGTCGCCGCTCTCGAAGGCCGCGGCGTACTGGTCGAGCATCTCCCGCCAGTCCGGGTCGATCTCGTCGGCGGCCAGCGGGGAGACCTGGGACAACTGGGCCCGCGCGCGGCGCAGCATGCTGTGCACGGCGCTGCCGGAGGTGCCGATGAGCTCCGCGATCTCGTTGGCCTGCCAGTTCAGCACGTCACGCAGGATCAGCACCGCGCGCTGGCGTGGCGACAGGTGTTTCCACACCATCTGCAACGCTTGGGCGCGGCGTTCTCGCGAAGCGACGATCGCCGCCGGGTCGGTGCTCTCCAGGGAGAGGGAACCGGCGCTGAGCAGGGCGCCGTCCTCCATGCCCCACGTGCCGTGCGCCTGCTCGTCGCCCCGCGAGTGCGGCAGGCCGGAGGGCAGCGGCCGGCGCTGGCGGCTCTCCAGCGCGGTCAGGCAGACGTTCGTGGCGATCCGGTACAGCCAGGTGCGGAACGACGAACGCCCCTCGAAGCCGCTGTAGGAGCGCCACGCGCGCAACAGGGTCTCCTGCACCTGGTCCTCGGCGTCGTGCACGGAGCCCAGCAGCTGGTAGCAGTGCGCCAGCAGCTCGCCGCGCAGCGAGTTGGCCTGCACCATGAACTCCGCGTCGGCACCGCCGCTCACCGTCATGTGCTGGTCGACACCCTGCGGGTACAACGTCATCTCATCCCCCATGCGGCACGCAGACCTCTGTCACAGGGTTAGACCGGGCTCGCGCCCGAAATTCGTCGTCCCCGTCGCGACGAATTTCACCGGTCCCGGTGGTCTACCCCTTGTGCGTCAATCACCGAGCGAAGCTACCGCGCCGGCCGGGGTCACCGGCGCCCTCGACCCGCGCCGCCGGAAGGCACCGGCGCGGCCCCGCCCTGCCCGCTCCACGTCCGCCGTCGTCCCGTCGGCCGGGTCCGACCCGCTGTCCGAGGTCGGCGACCCGCGGCGGGCGACGGGTGACCACCGGCTGACCGGGCGCGGGGTGGCCGCGACCGCACCGCGCGGCGCCCGCCGTCGGGGACGGCTTCACACCGGGCCGACCCCGGCGCCGGCAAGGTCATCTTGACTGCGATCCGACTGGGGCGGTCGACGAAACCGTGCTGTCGATTCGGACGGGTTCCCGAAGTGACGATCGGCCGCGGACATGGCGGACGGGTCGGCGACCGGCACCGAACGGCGGATAGGTCACCATATCGCCGATGATGCTACATTCGTTTGGCAGGGTAACCTTTCCGGGGATGCGCCGTGTGGCGCGGAGGTTACTCCGAAGTGATTCGACCCAGATAGCGGACGCCTCGCGCGGTCATCGTCGACCGCCCGGCGACCGGACCTTACTCACCTGATACGCGAACCTTGGGGGCATCGTTGCGTTTCAATATCCTAGGTCCAATCGAAGTCTTATCCAGCGGTCGACCACTCACCCTGGGCGGAGCGAAACAACGGGCCACCCTGGCTTTGCTGCTGATGAACCCGAATCGCGTCGTCGCGACTCGCAAACTGCTCCAGGCGTTGTGGGTGGAGGAAGAGCCGAGAACCGCCAGGAAGATCCTCCAGAACGCGGTGTGGAGCCTGCGCAACCTGCTCGCCGACGCGGCCGAGGGTGACGAGCGGGTCGAGCTGCGCACCCAGGCGCCGGGCTACGTGCTGCGGGTGGAGCAGGAGAGGATCGACATGCACTGGTTCCTCCGCCTGGTCAGGGAGGGCCGGGCGGAGCTGGCCAACGGGTCGCCCGAGGTCGCCGCGTCGCTGTTGGGCAAGGCGCTGGCGCTGTGGCGCGGGCCGGCGATGGCCGACCTGGTCGACACCTGCGGGACGTGGCCGGAGTTGACGGCGCTGGAGAACGCCCGCCTCGACGTCACGGAGGACTACTTCGACGCCGAACTGGCCTGCGGGCGGCACCGGACGGCGCTGGACGAGCTGGCCCTGGTGGTGGAGCAGGAACCGTTGCGCGAGCGGCGCAGCGGGCAGCTCATGCTGGCGCTGTACCGCAGCGGCAGGCAGGCCGACGCGCTCCAGGTCTACCGCCGCACGCGCGCCGAACTGGTCGAGAACCTCGGCCTGGAACCCAGCCAGCAGCTCAAGTCCCTCCAGCAGGCGATCCTGAACCACGACCCGCGGCTGGCCCGGATCACGCCGCCCGGGGTGTCGCCCGCCCCGGTCGTGGTGCAACAGCGCCGCCCGGTCACCACACCGCAGCAAGTCGGCACACCGCAGCAAGTCGGCACACCGCAGCAAGTCGGCACACCGCAGCAAGTCGGCACACCGCAGCCGGTCGCCGCCCAGCCGGTCGCCGTGCCGCAGCAGGTCGCTTCACCGCCGGCGCCCGTGGCACAGCCCGTGGCCGTGGCGCAGCCCGTGGCGGTGGCGCAGCCCGTGGCGGTGGCGCAGCCGGTGCCCGCGCCGCGCTCGCTGCCGGAGCAGGAGACGGCGCCCACCCACCAGGTCGGCATCCTCATGATCCGCGCCCGCCTCGTCGAGCACGACGACCGGGCCGCCGAGCTGGTGGCGGAGGTCATCCCGGAGGTGGTGGAACGCTTCGACGGGACGATCACCACCTCGATCGGCTCGATGTCGCTGACCCTGTTCGACCTCGACGACGCCGAGGAGGGCCTGCGGACGGTGTGCGCCGCCGCCGCGATCCGCGAGGTGCTCGCCGACGACCCGCGCACCGCCGGGCACGACGTCGACTTCCACGCCGCCGTCGTCACCGGCAAGACCCGCGTCCCCGGCCCGGCCCGCGGCCTGGACTCCGTGTCGCCCGCGTCACTGGACGAGTGCGCGGCCCTGCTGGCGCACGTGCCCGCCGGGGAGATCTGGGTGTGCGGCACGACCCAGGGCATGTCGCCGGCGGCCACCTACGAGCACGTCGCCTTCGAGCACCCCAAGGGCGAGCCGTTCACCGCCTGGCGGCTGGTGGAGGGCTCCTCCGGGACGGCCTGCGCGTACGCGCGCAAGGGCGAGATCGGGTTGCTGCACGACCTGCTCGGCTGGGTCGGCACGTGGTCCCGGCCGCACCTGGTCACCGTGCTCGGCGCGGCGGGCACCGGGAAGTCGCGGTTGGTCGAGGGGTTCGCCCGTTCGGTCGGCCGGGCCGACCAGGCCCACGTGGTGACGCTGCGGTGCGGCGAAGGGCCTTCGGGCACGGTCGCCCGCGCGCTGGTGGAGGCGTTCGGGTCCTGGGACGGTGACGCGCCGGAGGTCCTCGACGAGCCCGGGTGGGGGCGGTTCGTCGACCGGATGAGCCTCGACCGGCCCGCGGTGGTCGTCATCGACGACCTGCACCTGACCGACGACTCCCTGCTCGACCTGCTCGACGACATGACCGGCTCCCGCCGGGCGCTGCCGCTGCTCGTGGTGGTCGCGACCGACCTGGAACTGCTGGGCAAGCGCCCGCAGTGGGGAATGGGCCGCAGCAACACGACGACCATCCCGCTGGACCCGCCGGTGAACTCGCGAAGACTGGCGCCGGTGGCGACGCTGAACTACAGCGGGGCTTTGGTGAAGTGACCGCGGGTGGAGTGGCAGTGCGTGGAGTGACAGTGGGTGTAGTGGCGGCGGAGTTCGAGTAGCGACGGAATTCGACCCGCCGCCGGGCGCGTCCGGCGGCGGAGGTGCGCCCGGCGGCGGGTCGATCCGGACGACGACGGCGGGGTCCGGTCCCCTGGAGGACCGGACCCCGCCGTTCGTCACAGCAGGCGCAGCACCTGCTCGGCGGCGCGGGAACCGGTCTCCATCGCGCCCTCGACGTAGCCGTACCAGCCCAGGGCGATGTCACCGCCCGCGAAGGTGACCCGGCCGTGCGGCTGCTGCAAGCCCTCGACGATCGTCGTGAGCTGGTTGGGCCGGCGCAGCGCCCACCCGCCGCGGGCGTACGCGTCCCGGTGCCACGCGGTCACCCGGTAGTCGAGGATCCGCGCGCCCGGCAGCACGGTGTTCAGCCTGGCCTCCATCGCCGCCCGATCGTTGTAGGGCAACGTCGGGTCGACGCTGAACGCCACCGCCAGCTGGTCGCCGCCGGCCAGCTGTCCCTGCGGGATGACCCACGAGAACGGCTGGCCCTCGGTGCCGACCGCCGAGGTCGTCACGCCGGGGGCCAGGCGGAGGTGGATCTTGAACGCCGTGGGCACGCCGATGCCCTGGCCGGTCGCGGTGCTGTGCGCGCGGGGCAGGCCCGGCGCGAAGTAGATCGTCCGCCACACGTTGGTCGGGACCGCCACGACCACCGCGCCCGCGGTGAACCGCGTGCCGTTGGAAGTCACCACGGTGACCGTCCGGCCGTCGTCGATCACGGACACGACGGGTGAGTTGAGCCGCAGGTCGGCCTGGCTCTCCGCGAGCATCGCGTCGATGAGCGCGCGCATACCGCCCACCGGGCGGTATGCGTTCAGCGTGTCCCAGCCCTCCTGGTTGTGGCCGCCGAGGGCCCACCACTGGGCCAGCGCGGTGAGGCCACCGGTCGTGCTGGAGCCGCCGGAGTAGATCGAGGTGACGCCGCTGAGCCACAGCTGGTCCTGAGTGGACAGTCCGAGCCGGTTGACGGCGTCGCGCAGCGTCAGCGGGTCGACCGCCGCCAGCAGGTCCCGCCGGGCGAACGGGTCCAGCGGCTGCGGGAAGTACTGCTGCGAGCCCTCGAACAGCCTGGCGATCAGGCTGACCAGGTGGTTGTTCGCGGCGACCGCGTCGATCTCCCGCGGGCCCGACGAGGTCGGGTAGAACGACGTGGGCACCGCCACGCCACCGGGCAGCAGGCCGATGCCGTACCGGTTCAACTCGGCGATGGCCCGGTGCTGCCGCAGGCTGAACCACTGACCGCCGTACTCGATGGACTCACCGGCGAACGAGCCGGTCCAGGTGCGACCACCGATCCGGTCGCGCGCCTCCAACAGCACCACGCTGCGGCCGGCCGCCCGCAGCGCCCGCGCCGCCGTGACGCCCGCGAACCCGGCGCCGATCACGATCGCGTCGGCCGAGCGGCCCGTCGCGCGGGCCACACCCCCGGCGCCCGCGCCCGCCGCGACGGTCAACGCCGTGGCGCCGGCCGCGGTCAGGAATGTCCGTCGCCCCAGCTTGCCGTCACCGCGGCCAACCTGGTCATCACGTTCCGAACTCACCTTGCGCACCCTCTATCCCCCACGTGAGATCTCGATTCCACGCCGCTGGACGGGCGAGTCGTTTTTACTCCTGAAGTTTTATCGGCGAGCGGTAACCGGGTGTCCACCGCGATTTCACCTTCGACGATTACCCGGTGGTTACCCGGGGCGCGCTTTATCCCGATTGGGCGGAATTGCCGACATCGCCACACGGGTGCAATTGCCGCGGGCACACGCCCGCCCTACCAGGGAAATGCCTCGAAGCGCGCTACACATCCCACGATCGGGTGATTCGCCGGCTCCGAACGGTGTCGATCGGCGGTCGTGGGGCCGGGTTCGGCGCGGTCGGCGCGCTACGGTGCCTTGTCGGTGCCACACCGAGGGAGGGGCGTTGGCCGTGGACGGGGTCGAGGTCAGTCGGCGGGCTTTCCTGGCGGGCGCCGGGGCCGGGGTGGCGGGGTTGGCGCTGCCGGGGGTGGCCGCCGGGCGGAGTGCCGGTGGGACGGTCGCGGTGTTCGGCGGCGGGGTCGCGGGGATGACCGCGGCGCACGAGTTGGCCGAGCGCGGGTTCGCGGTCACCTTGTACGAGCGGCGCGCGCTGGGCGGCAAGTGCCGCAGCATGCCCGTGCCGGGGACCGGGCGTGACGGGCGGCGCGATCTGCCCGCGGAGCACGGTTTCCGGATCTTCTTCGGGTTCTACCGGGACCTCCCGGACACCCTGCGCAGGATCCCGTTCCCGGGCAACGCGGGCGGTGTGCGCGACAACCTGGTGGCCGCGACCGAGCTCATGACGTCGTTCTCCGGCGGACGGGAAGACCTGCGCGTCCCGGTGGTGCTGCCCGACGGCCTGCTGCCGCAGCTCGCGCCGGACGTCCTGCTGCGCCAGGTGCGCGCCGCCGTCGAGACCGCGTTCCACCTGCCGCCGCACGAGGCCGCGGTCTTCGCCCAGCGCATGATGGTCTACCTCACCAGCTGCGAGGAACGCCGCCTCCACCAGTGGGAGCACACGACCTGGCCGGACTTCCTGCAAGCGCGCGGGAAGTCGGAGGACTACCGGCGGATCCTCGTCGACGGTCCCACGCTCGTCCTGTCCTCCACCCGCTCCGAGGACGCCAGCGCGCACGTCGCCGCCCTGGTGTTCGAACGCCTGCTGTTCACCCTGCTCGGCCGCGGCGCGGACGGGCCGCTCAACCGGGTGCTGGACCTGCCGACCAACGAGGCGTGGATCGACCCGTGGGAACGGCACCTGCGCGACCTCGGCGTCGACTTCCGCCTCGGGTGGTCGGTCGAAGACCTCGTGCTGGACGGCGGCCGGATCTCCTCGGCGCGCGTCCGCGATCCCGAGGGCAACGCGGAAAGCGTCGAAGCGGACTTCTACGTCTGCGCGCTGCCCGTCGAGCACGCCCGCCGGGTGTGGAACGCGGAACTGCTGGCGGCCGATCCGCAATTGCGCGTGGCCGCGACCCTGGAAACCCAGTGGATGGCCGGGCTGATGCTCTACTTCGACCGGCCGACCCCGCTCGTGCACGGCCACGTCTACTACGTCCACACCCCGTGGTCGCTGACCTCGATCAGCCAGGCCGCGTTCTGGCCGGACCGCGACTTCCCCGCCGACTACGGCGACGGGACCGCCGCCGACTGCGTGTCGGTCATCATCTCCGACTGGGACAAGCCGGGCGTCCTGTTCGGCCGCCCCGCGAAGCAGTTGACCGAGCAGCAGATCCTCCAGGAGGTCCTGGCCCAGCTCGGGCAGCACCTCAACGACACCGGTGGCGCGGTGCTCGACGAGTCGTCCCTGGTGACCTGGTTCCTGGACCCCGGCCTGACCGGCCTGGGCGGCCCGAACCCGACCAACGCCGACGAACTGGTCGTGCAGCCGGTCGGCACGTGGCACCGGCGCCCCAACGCCCGCACCGCCGTGCCCAACCTCTTCCTCGCCGGCGACTACGTCCGGGCGCCGCTCAACGCGGCCTGCATGGAGTCGGCGAACAGCTCCGCCCGGCTGGCGGTGAACGCCCTGCTGGACCGGGCCGGCTCCCCCGCTCCCCGCGCGGTGGTGCACGAGCTGCACCGGGTGCCGGAGTTCGAGCTGCTCAAGGTCGAGGACCAGCTGAACTACCGGCTCGGCCTGCCCAACGCCTTCGACGTCCTGCCGCCCCTCGGACTGTGAGCCCCGGACCGGGGACTACGGCGCCGGCTTCTCCTCCTTCGGGTCCAGACCGGCCACGATCTCCGCGGTCAGCTCCCGCAACGCCGGCGCGTCCAGCCCGCGCACCTGGTCGGCGACCACCTCCACGGTGTCGCCGCCCCTGGTCACCTTGACCTTCACCGTGCCGCGCCGCCGCCGCATCCACACCAGCACGGCGCCGGCCACGACGGTCAGCGCTCCGCCGGGGGCCAGCGCGACCTCCACCACCTCCGCGACGGGCCCGAGCGCGCCGGGCTCCGGCGGCCGGTGGCGCAGGCGCACCCGGCCGCGCAGGTCGGGGTCGGCGGCCAGCGCCCGGTGCAGGTCGCGGACCTCGTCCGCGCCGCCGTCCACCCGCAGTTCCACGTCCACGCGTTCCGCCTCTCATTCCCCGCAGGACGGCCGGCGCGGGATGTCCGGCAGCACCTGCGACCACTCCTCGTCGGTGAGCTTCACCGACACCCTCTCGCACACCAGGGCCGCGACCTCGTCCACGTCGGTGAGCCACAGCTGTGCCGTGCGGTCCCACGAGCCGGTGGCCAGGACGCCGTCGCCCAGGGCCACCGCCGACACCGGGCCGCCGTGGCCGACCAGGGTCGCGGTCACCTCCGGCTCGCCGGAGACGTCCCAGACCTTGGCGGTGCCGTCGTCCGAGCCGGAGGCGAGGACCCGGCCGTCCGGGCCGAACGCGACCGCGTAGACGGGCGCGATGTGCCCCACCAGGGTGTGCCGCGGCACGGGTTTCGCCGGGTCGCGCACGTCGAGCAGCTTGACCGTGCGGTCGGCGGACGCCGTGGCGAGCGTGGCGCCGTCCGGGCTGAACGCGACGCTCCACACCGGGGCGCTGTGCTCGCTCGTGCTCGACCGCATGAACGGGCGCCGCGGGTCGGTCACGTCCCACAGCTTCACCGTCCGGTCCTCCGACCCCGTGGCGACGGTGCGCCCGTCGGGACTGACGGCGATGGCGTACACGTAGCTGCCGTGGCCCTCCAACGCGCCCAGCGCCGTGACCTGGCGGGGGTACCGGATGTCCCACAGGCGCGCGGTGCGGTCGCCGGACGCGGTGACCAGCACCGTGCCATCGGCGCTGAACACCGCGCCCTTGAGCGTGTTCTCCGACGCGCGCTGAGCCGCCAGCCACTCCGGTTTCGCCCGGTCGGTCACGTCCCACAGCTGGAACGTGCCGTCGTCCGAGCACGTCACCAGCAGCCGCCCGGACGGGCTGAACACCGCAGCGGTGACGTTCCTGGTGTGCTTGGGCAGCAGCTCCGCGACCGGCTCGGGGCGGCCCGGCGCGGCCACGTCCCACAGGCGCGTCACGCCGTCGTCGGAGGCGGTCGCCAGCGTCTTGCGGTCGGGGCTGAAGGTCACGCCGCGCACCGCTCCCCCGTGGCCGCTCAGGGCGGGAAGCAGGGACGCCGGGTGGCTCGGGTCGCCGACGTCCCACAGCTTCACCGTCTGGTCGCCGGAGCCGGTGGCCAGCGTCCGCCCGTCACGCGCGAACGCGACGGCGTTGACGACGCTCCCGTGGCCGCCGAGCGTGACCAGCAGCTGCGGCCGGTCGGGGTCGCGGATGTCCCACAGCCGGGTGGTCTTGTCCACCGACGCCGTGGCGACGACCTTGCCGTCCGGGCTGAAGGCCACACCGCGCACGGTGTCCGCGTGCCCGGACAGGGTGGCGCGCCACCGGGGCGCGGTGCGATCGGTGACGTCCCACAGCCGCGCGGTGCGGTCGTTGGAGGCGCTGACCATCAGCGTGCCGTCCGGGCTGAACGGCGCCATGCGGACGGTGTCGGCGTGTCCGTCCACATCGGACACCTCGGACAGCTGGGTCGGCTTGGTCGGATCGGTGATGTCCCACAGCTTCACCTTGTGGTCCGCACCGGTAGTGGACACCGTGCGCCCGTCGGGGTGGAAGGAGACACCGCGCACCGAGACGGTGTGCCCCTTCATCTCGCCCAGCGGCTTGGACGTGTCGCTCACGTCGTACAACCGGGCGATGTCGTCCTCGGAAGCGGTGGCCACGTAGGAGCCGTCCGGGCTGAACGCCACACCGCGCACCGCTTCACCGTGGTCCTTCATGTCCCCGATCTTCCTCGGGGCACGGGGATTGCCGATGTCCCACAGCTTCGCGGTGCGGTCGGCGGACCCGGTGACGACCATCCCACCGCGCGGGCTCACGGCGACGTCGTAGATGTAGCCGCCGTGGCCCTCCAGCTCGCCGAGCAACGTCGGGTGGCGCGGGTCGGACTCGACGTCCCACAGCATCCCGATCTTGTCCTCCGAGCCGGTGACCAGGACACCGCTCTCCCGGTCGAACGCCAGCCCGTCCACGGCGTTGGTGTGACCGGACACCACGGTGGGCGCGGGGATCGTCACGGCGCTCAGCAGAGCGCTGCGGGCGTCGGTGGTCGGCGCGGTGCGGTAGGCGGCGACGCCGAGCTGCATGGCCAGCACCGGGTTGAGGCCGCGGACGTCACCGGCCGTGCGCGCGATCAGCAGCGACAGCGCGGTGTCGCCGCTGTGCTCGGCCACCGCCCGCAGCCGCGCGGACTCCCGTTGCTGCACGTTCGCGTACACCGCCGCGGAGGCCGCCAGCACCAACATGACCGCGAGCACCGCCACGGCCGCGCGCTTGCGCCGCGACTCGACCCGCCGCCGGCTGCGGCTGGCCGCGAGGAAGGCCGCCTCGACCTCGCCGACCGGGTCGCGGTGCCGGCGCTCCGCCTGCCACGCGCTCACCTCGGCGAGGCGGTTGCCGCGGTAGAGCAGCTCCGGGTCGCGGTCGTGCCGCTGCCAGTCCCGCGCGGTCTCGGACAGTTGCTGGCGCACGAGCAGTCCCGCGCGGTCGGCGGCGATCCACTTGCGCAGCCGGGGCCAGGCGCGCAGCAGCGCCTCGTGGGCGATGGCCACCGCGTCCTGGTCGACGTTGACCAAGCGGGCGCGCACGAACGCGTCCAGCACGCGCTGCCCGCGCTCGTCCAGCGCCAGCTCCGACTGCGGCACCACCCGCCGCAGGTCGCCGGTGTCGCCGATGCTCACCAGCCGCAGCAGCAACCGCCGGGCCACGTCCCGGAGGTCGGGCTCCAGCGAGTCGTACACCGCGTCGGCGGTGCGCGCCACGGCGCCCTGGATGCCGCCGGTGCGCTGGTAGCCCGCCAGCGTGAGCCGCCCGCCGTCGCGCTCCTCCCACGTCTTGAGCAGCGCGTGGGACAGCAGCGGCAGCGACCCGGGACCGTCGCCGAGATCGGTCTCCAGCCGCTCCACCAGGCCCGGCTCCAGCTCCAGCCCGGCCTTGCGGGCCGGTTCGACGATCACCTCGCGCAACTGCTCCTGGCCCAGCGGCGCGACGACCGCCGGGCGGCCCAACGCGGGCAGCAGCTCCGGGTAGCGCGCGCAGTGCCCGAAGTACCCGGCGCGCACACCCAGCACCACCGACGCCGCACGGCTGCGCGCCACGCCGACCAGCGCCCGCACGTACGCGAGCCGCACGTCCTCGTCGGCCACGGCGGTGAAGAGCTCCTCGACCTGGTCGACCACCAGCACGACGTGTTCCCGGCTCGCCCGCGCCTCGGCGTGCAGCCGCACGGCCAGGCCGTCGGGGTCGGTCCGCAGCGCTGTGCGCAGTTCCGCAACCGAGCCCCGGCCGCGTTCGGCCAACCACGCCGCGAGGGGTCCGAACGGGTCCGCGCCCGGCGTGACCACGCGGCACGCCCACCCGTCCAGCCGGTCCACCGCCGCCGCCAGGCCCGCCCGCAGCACCGACGACTTGCCCGCGCCGGACGGGCCGAGCACCAGCAGCGGCTCACCCCCGCCGAGCCGGCCGACCAGCTCGCGGGACAGCTCGTCCCGGCCGAAGAAGAAATCGGCGTCCTCGCGGCGGAAGTACGCCAGCCCGCGGTAGGGCGCGCGACCGGGGTGGGGCGGGCCGCCCGTGCCGCCGCCCGGCCGCCACGCCGGGTTGGGCGCGAGCCGCCAGCGCGCCGCGTGCCCGGTGGCGAACCGCAGCGGGCGCGGGTACCCGCGGTCGCCCAACCGCGCCGACAGCTCCTCGAAGACGTCGTCGAGGGTCAGCACCCGCGGCCCGCCGGGCACGCCCTCGTCCAGCAACCGGACCAGTTCGCCGGAGAACGCGGTGTGCGGACTGCCCTCGGGCGCCCACGCCGCCTCGTCCGCACCCGCCGACGCCAACTGGTACACGCCGTCGCGCGCGGAGTCGGCCAGCGACCGCCGCACCGGGTCCAGGCCCGCGGCCCGCCCGGCGAAGCAGCAGTCGAGCACCAGCAGCACCGACCGCGCCGGGCAGTGCGCCACCACGTCCTTGAGCTCCGCGTAGCGCAGCGACCGGTGGTGGGCCAGCCCCTTGCCGGGGTCGTCGGTGGCGAACGTCGCCAGGTGCAACGCGTCGTCCGGCCCGACCACGCCGTGCCCGACGAAGTGGACCACGAGCACCTCGGTCGCCTGCTCGGCGACGGCCAGCAGCGCCTCCCCCAGTTCCCGCGGACCGGCCGGGTCGAGCACGACGGTGAGGTTCTCCTCCGCCAGCCCGCACCGCTCGACGTAGACGCGGCCCAGGTCCCGGGCGGTGGTGGCGGCGGAGGGCACGTCGGGCAGCAGCGAGCCGGAGACGTGCCGGGACGTGCCGACGACGACCACGCGCGCGCCGGCGGAGCCCAATAACGCGGGCGGATCGGTGTCCAAGGCGGGGGCTCCTGTCAGAGCGGCGGCTCCGGCGGTTCGGCGCCAGGATAGGGAACCCGGAAAGCGCGTTCCACCGGATCGCCGGAAGTGCCTTTGAAGATCGGAGGACCGAACGCGACCACGTGGTTACCGAGAGTCACCCGTTCGGTTGATGTGGTCGCGGCCCGGAAAGCACCACTGTGGGAAGCCTGTCGAATTCGGTGCTTCACGCACCGGGACGAGGAGCGCTTCGCGTGGGCCGGATCATCACCAGGGGCAAATGGACGGCGGTCACGGCGAGCGTGACCAACCTGAGCGAACTGGACAAGCCGTACATCAAGTGGGGCATTCCGGCCGCCGACCCGAAGGGCGGGCAGAGCGGGTACGAATTCGTGCCCGTCAGCGCCCACGCGCACCTCGACGGCACCGAGTGCGTGCTGGGCAAGTTCATCCACCACAACTGGGCGGTGGTGATGACGGAGGCGATGGAGTTCTCGGCGGTCCTCGACATCGAGGTGTACTTCGAGGACGACCGGAAGGTCCACCCCTTCCAGGCGACCTTCGGCCACCAGGAGACCGTCAACTCGCCCGGCTACCAGGACGACATCGTCACGCTGCCGACGATCCTCGAACCCGACTTCGTGCACGTCGACGGCGTCGAGTACCGGGTGACGATCACCGGCTTCTCGCGCGACGGCTTCACCGTGCCCGAGTTCCGCAGCCCCGAGGGCGAGAGCAACGACGCCGACATCGTCGCCCGGTTCGAGCCGACGAGTTCGCTGGGGAGTTGAGCCGGTCCGCTATCTTGGAACCACCAGTTCAAGATGGCGGGGGACCGATGCCGGACGTCAAGCACTTCGACCCGGACGCCGTGCTGGACACCGTCGTGCGGCTCTTCTGGCAGCGGGGCGTGGCCACGACCGGCATCCAGGACATCGTGGAGGCGACCGGGCTCAACAGGTCCAGCCTGTACTCGACGTTCGGCGGCAAGCAGGACCTGTACCGAGCCGCGCTGGACCGGTACGCCCGTGAACGGACCCAGCTCGCGCCGCTGGAACAGGACGACCGCGGGCTCCCGGCGATCACCGACTTCTTCCACCGCCTGGTCGCCGTCCGCTCCACCGGGGAGCACGCCGGCTGGGGTTGTCTGATCTCCAACGCCCACGCGGGTGCGGAGAACGACGACCCGGAGGTGCGTGCCGTGCTCGACCGGCAGCACCAGCGACTGCACAATGCGCTGCGCCATGCGCTGCAAGTGGCACGGCAGCTCGGGCAGATCGACACCGATCCCGATGCCGCAGCTTCTGTCCTTGCCTTGCTGGCGCACGCCGTGAACCTGCGGTCTCGGGCCGGAGCGGATGCGGAAAGCTTGCGGGACACCGTGGATGCGGCCATCGCCCTGATCGCCCGGCGGTGATTACAGGCCTCTTACGGCCGTCGCCGCGCCCTCTCCCCCGCCGCTCGTGCACCGCCAGACTCGTTGCCAGGTCGGTGACGGGAGGTAGTCGGGTGAACACTCGCGTGAACGCGAAGTGGCGTGCGGCGGCGGTCGCGGGGGCGTTGGTCGTGCTGACGGCGGGCACTGCCGCGGCGGACGACGGGACCGAGTGGCAGCGGGTCGCCGCGCCGGAGTCGGGGATCGAGTACGTGCTCGACGACGTGACTGCCGTGGCGCCGGACAGCGCGTACGCCGTGGGGTTCGGCGAGGTCGGCGGCGGGATGGTCCTGGCGCGGTGGAACGGGATCGGGTGGGCGCGGGAGAACGGCCTGCCCACGACCTCGTTCTCGACGCTGCGGGGGGTGCACGCCTGGGGCGACCGGGTCATCGCGGTGGGACAGGACTACGTCGACGGCGTGTCCAAGCCGATGCTGCTGACCCGCGCCGGCGGGTGGACCAAGGCGCTCGGGGCCACGCCGCCCGGTGACCAAGGCCGGTTCTCCGACGTGGTGGCGGTGTCCGACACGACCGCGTGGGCCGTGGGGCGCGAGGGGTCGGGGCTGGTCGAACGCCCGGTCGCGCACCGGTGGAACGGCTCGGCGTTGCAGCGCTTCGCCCTGCCGGCCGCGGGCACCTACGCGCGGGCCGAGGCGGTGGCGGGGTCGGCCGAGATCTGGGCGGTGGGCACGGAAGGCGGGCTCGCCGGCGCGCAGTCCCGCGGCCTGTCGTGGCGCTGGAACGGCACGGGCTGGACCGCCGTCCCGGTGCCCGGTTTCGGCGCGCACCAGGTCGAGCTGACCGACGTCGTGGTCACCGGCCGGCAGGTGTGGGCCGTCGGCCGCGCGGACGCGCAACCGCTGGTGCTGCGCTGGAACGGCGTGGCGTGGGACCGGGTCGGGGCGTACGGGGCTGTTGCGCCGACGCGCATCGACGCCGCCGCCGACGACGGTCGGGGCGGGCTGTGGGTGGCGGGCGAGGTCCGGGCCGGGCAGGACGCGACCCCGTTCCTGGCCCGGTACAACGGCTCCTGGCAGCCGGCGACGGTCTCCCCCGACCTCTCCCACACCGCGTTGCGCGGCATCGCCCGGGTGCCGGGCACGGACACCGCGTGGGCGGTCGGCAGGCACTTCCGGAGCGGCACCTACTGCTCCGGCTGCCGGGCCTCGATCGCGACCAACGGCTGATCCGCGATCCACCAATGAGCCCGAGTCGGCCCCTTCGACTTCGCACAGTGACTAGGCTGAGGCGGTGCGTAGTGGTGATGTGATCGCGGGCCGGTACCGGCTGGAGGAGACGGTCGGAGCGGGCGGCATGGGGGTGGTGTGGCGGGCCACGGACCTCGAACTGCGCCGGGAGGTCGCGCTCAAGCGGGCGAACGGCGGGGACGGCGAGGAGATCCGCCGTGAGGCCCGGATCGGGGCGGGACTGCACCACCCCCACGTGATCACCGTCTTCGACGCGGTCGTGGAGGACGGCCGGCGGTGGCTGGTCATGGAGTACCTGCCGGCGCGCAGCCTGGCCGAGATCACCCGGGCCGACGGCCCCGTCGCACCCGAGGACGCGAGCCGCGTCGGCGCGCAGATCGCCGGCGCGCTGGCGGCCATGCACGCCAAGGGCATGGTGCACCGGGACATCACGCCGGCCAACATCCTGGTCACCGAGGACGGCACGGCGAAGCTCGCCGACCTCGGCGTGGCGACGTGGGGCCAGGTCACGGTGACCGGGACCGAGCGGCAGGCCGGCACGCCCGGGTACCTGGCCCCGGAGACGGTCGCGGGCCTGGGCGCCACGCCGGCGGCGGACGTGTACGCGCTCGGGGTGACGTTGTCCACCGCCGTCGAGGGCCACGCGCAGGCGGGTGGGCGGTTGGCCGGTGTGCTGGCGCGGTTGACCGACCCGGACCCGGCCCGGCGGCCCAGCGCTGACCAGGTCGCGCGGCTCTTGTCCGGATCCAGGCGGTCGATGTCCCGATGGCTGGTGTTGGCCGGTGCTCTTGGCGTGGTGGCGGCGCTGGTCGCCACCTATCTGGTGACGTCCGCGGGCTCGCGTGGCGCGACGGACGGGCGGCCGAGCGCGACGGCAGCGGGTGAATCCCGGCGGCAGGTGCCTGGGCTGCCTGGTGACGGCAACGCCAAGCTGCTGTACGGCGTTGGGGATCAGATCAACACGGCGTTGGCGTTCGAACTTGTGCAGGAAGCCCCGGTCCGGATGCTCACGACCAACTACCACAAGCCCGGCGACCTGCCGAAGTTCGAGCGCACCCGGGACACCTTGATCGCCGACGCCTACGCGCAGGGCTACGCGTTGCACGTGATCGTGGCGAACTGGGAAGACGACGACCCCGAGGTCCCGGTGGAGACCAAGTACGGTGTCGGTTGCGGCAGGTCCTACCCACTGGGCCCGGACTTCCTCCGGCACATGCGCACCCTCGCCCGCACCTTCGCGGGCCGGGCCGACGGCCCGCCCCTGTACATCACGATGTTCAACGAGGTCAACAAGTTCGCGTGCGTTGACGGCGTGTACGCGGCCAACCCGCAGACCGCCGCGTACTACGAGGCCTTGCAGGACCGCTACCTCGAAGCACGGCGAGCCATCCAGGAGGAAGCGCCCAACGCGCTCGTGGCACTGGGGTGGGACGTGTGGCAGGCCAACAACGACGACCCGTCTGCGGGTGGGAGCACCGCGATGTTCGAGCGGTTCGCTGAGGCGCTGACCGCCTCGGACTTCCAGTCCGTGTTGGCCAAGCAGGGTGACGGGAACGTCGTGCGGGTGCGGGAGTGCGTTCGCGCGCTTGGTCGGTATGGGCCGGTCATGGTTGCTGCGTACGGGAATCAGGGTATTCCGGCGGAGGTTGTCTCTTCGGATCTGCGGGCTCTGTTGACGGACGAGTCGATCGCGGAGCTTGTTCAGCTGGGGTTGTTTGCCTGGAACTTCAACACTGATCAGGTTCTTGTCAGGGCCGGACGGTCCACTATGGACTTTGTGGAGGAAGTTGTGCGGCGGACTGGGCGTGAACCTCGGTAGGCGCGCTGAAATGCGAAGGCGCTCGCCGTGGCTGCCGGCCAGGGCGAGCGCCTTCGGGCGTTATCGGTAGAAGCGGACCCAGTCGACTTCGAAGACTGCTGGGCGCAGGCCGCTGGAGCCGGTGAAGTTGTCCAGTTGGATGTTGAGGTGACCCGAGGGCATTGCCTGGATGTCGCCTCGGTCGGCGTTGGCACCGCCGGACAGGCGGAACCACTCGACGCCGTCCACGTAGCCGACCAGGCCCTGGGCCGTCCACTCGAAGGCGAAGTTGTGCCACTGGGTCATGTCGACCGGGCAGAGGTCCCGGCGTTCCTTCTTGTCCGTGGGGCTCTTCGGGTAGTGCAGGAACGCGGTCAGGCACTGGGCGTCGGGGTCGGAGTACTCGACCCAGTCGTACTCGCCGTTCTCCAGGCGGTTGCCCGCCGTGGGCCAGATCAGGTGCAGCGGGTGGTAGAGGCCGCCGGTGGCGCCGGTGTTGCGGGAGCGCGACCTGATTTCCCAGCGGCCGTATTGGATGTCGAGCTTCTGCCGGAGCCAGCCGGTGTCACCGTTGGCCTCGCCCAGCATGGTCATGATGCCGTTGGCGACGGTGCTGTTCTTCGCGCAGCGGCGGCCATTGTTGGCGTGGCCCGCCCAGCAGCCGGCTGTGCCGCCGACGTCACCCGACGGCACCGCCCACTTCGCCGGGTCGACGGGGCCGGTGTAGTCGAACTCGTCGGAGATCGGCTGGGGCGTGCCCCAGCCGTGTCGGACTGCGGCCTGGGTCTGGTCCGAGCCGGGCTGGTCGTGGGTGACGGTCAGGCCGTAGATCTTCACCTCGCCGTAGTTGGTGTCGCTGCACGGCGCGGAGTTGGTGCAGTTGGCCTGCGTGTACCCGCCCGCCTTGAAGTAGCCGCCGGAGAAGCTCTTCGAGATCGTGGTTTGCAGGACACCGTTGTAGTAGGCCTTGATCTGGCCGCCGCTCACCACGAACTTGGCCTGGAACCTGGTGCCCGGCACGTAGTTGCTCGTGACGAGCTTGTGGTGGCTCGTGTCGCCGTTGGTGACGTAGAGGCTGCTGCCTTCCAGGCGGAAGACGGAAACGTCGTCACTGGAGTCGTGGATCTGGCCGGCGACCACATGCGGCTTGTCCTTCGGCAGCGCCGTGATGGCCTGGTCGATCACCATCGTGTGGGTGCCTGAGGTGGACGACCAGGCTGCCTTGGCGGTGCCGTTCATCTCGCGGAGTTCGGAGCGGGGGTAGCTCGAACCGCTCGTGGTGACGCCGTTGACGGGGGCGCGGAACTGGACCGCATCACAGGTCGGGGTCGTGGTGAACCACGGGTCGATCTTGTAGGTGGCCAACGCCGGTTGCTCGACGTTGGTGGGGCTTTCCTCCTGGCCGATGGGCAGGCCGATGTACCAGTTCCTCAGGTCCAGCACGTTCGCCGGGTAGGCGCAGGTTGCAGCGCCGTCGCCGCCGAGGACCTTCGTCTCGGTGATGCTGGTCCAGTCGTTGGACGTGTTGCCGTACCCGACGATGCGGACGTACCGGGCGGAGGCGTCGGGGAAGTCGTAGGACTCCGGCTGGAGGGTGGTGCCGCTGCTGGACTTGCGGGCCAGCACGGTCGTCCACGAGGTGCTGTCCTGCGAGAGCTGGACGTCGAAGGTGGCTCGTCGGGTGTCCCCCTTGTGCCACGCGATCGACACCGAGCCGACGTCCTGCGCCGCACCCAGGTCGTACCGGATCCAGACCCCGTCGCCCTCGGCGGACCAGCGGGTGGTCGGGTCGTTGTCCAGGGTGTTGGCCGGGACGTTGCCGTCGTCGGTGAGGGCCGTGACCTCCTTGACCGCCAACGGGGAACCGGCCGCGGACGCCACCGCGTGGTACCCGCCGGGGATCGCGGCGACGAGGACCACCACCAAGGCCGCGCGCTGTGTTCGTCTCAAGTGGACCTCCTGGTCGGGACGTGTCCGCGACACCGTGCCGGCGGTGCGGAGGGACCGGTCCCGACCTCGGGTCGCCTACCCGGGGACCGGGCCGTACCGGGCGGCCGGCGCCCCCGTCACCCAGGCCCAGTACCGGTCGCCGTAGGACCAGTGCCACCACCCGGCGGGGTAGTTGACCAGGCCCGCGCCGGTCAGGGCCGCGGTGAGCACCCGCCGGCGCTCCCGGACCTCGTCGGTGGACCCCTCGACCTCCGTCCCCATCCACAGCTCCGAGCCGTCGACCGAGCACAACGTCAGGTCCACCGCCGCCCCGGACACGTGCAGCGCCACCGGCCCGTACCCCCGCAGCACCAGGAACCTCAGCTCGCGCGGCAGCAGGGTCTGGGCCAGGACGAGCCGGTCGAGCACGCTCACGCGCAGGCGCACCGGGTCCGAGCGCCACGGGGCCACGCGCAGCGCCTCGACGCGCCCGAGGTCGGCCAGCGGCTCGCCGACCTCCGCGACGGGGATGCGGGCCACGCGCGGGTCGAACCACGGGATCATGCCCGCACGCTCACCGGAAGTGCTGAAACTTCGCTGAAATCAGGGCTCGGCGTGCTCCCGGGCCTCGTGGTCGCGGAACACGCGCTTCGCCTCCGCCCGCAGCTCGGCGGCGGTCTCGGCCTCGCCCCGCGCCTCGTGCACCCGCGCCAGGTCGCGGGCCGTGCGCGCCCGCCACAGCGGGCTGTCCACGCTGTCCCACAACTCCATCGACCCGCGCAGGCACGCCTCGGCGGCGTCCAACTCGCCCCGGTCCAGGTGCACCTCGCCCACCGTCCGCAGGGTCGCCGCCTGCCCCCACCGGTCGCCCATCGCCCGGCACACGGCCAGCGCCGACAGCAGGGGCTCCAGCACCTCGGCGCCCTCGCCCCGCCGCAGCCGCGCCTTGGCCAGCGCGCGCACCGCGTAGGCGTGCATCAACCTGTCGCCCAGCTGCTCGAACGCCTCCACCGCCCGGCTCGCGGTGTCGACGGCGGCGTCCAGCTCGCCGATCGCCCGGTGGTAGAGGCTGATCGTGCGCAGTGCCAGGGCCTCGCCGCGCCTGCTGCCCACCCGCCGGTACGCGGCCAGCGACTCCACGAGGTCCGACCACGCCCCCGGGAAGTCGCCGCGTTCCAGCCGCACCGACCCGGCCAACCGCTGCACGTAGGCGATCCCGGCGTCGTCGCCCGCCGCGCGCAGCAGGTCGCCCGCCTGGTCCAGGAAGTGCAGGCCCTCGGCCAACCGGCCGGCCTCGCGGCACACCGTGCCCAACCCGGCCAGCGCCACCGCCTGCCCGTGCCCGTCGCCCAGCTCGCGGAACGCCTCGAGCGCGGTGGTGAACCCCTCGCGCGCCTCGCCGAACCGGTCCTGCATGTACCGCAGCTGCCCCAGCTCGGCCGACATCACCGCCTCGCCGTGCCGGTCGCCCGCGCGGCGCGCGGCGGCCAGGGCGGCGGCGTTGATCCGCTCCCGGGACTCGAACCGGCCCGCGCCCAGGAACGACGGGCCGCTCAGCCGGGCCGAGGCGAACTGGCACACCAGGTCGTGCAGCCCCAGCGCGGCGGCCCGCTCGACGCCGACGACCAGCGCGGGCTGCTCCAGCTCGAACCACTCGTGCGGCGACGACACCACCAGGCGGGTCGTGCGCTCGGACACCGGGTGGGTCGCCACGGGCGGTCTTCGCCACCGGATCTCCTCCGGCGGCGACTCCCCCGCCACCGCGTCCACCAGCGCCAGCCACCCGCCCAGCACGCGGGCGACGGCCGCGGACAGCGCGGAGGCGGGCTCCTCGGCCTCGGCCCGTTCCCGGCTGTGGATGCGGACCAGGTCGTGCAGCCGGTAGCGCAGGCACCCCAGGTCGTCGACCCGCGTGAAGTCGACCAGCTGGGCGTCCACGAGCTGCTCGACGACGTCCTCCGCCTCCTCCTCGGTCGTCTCGGTCAGCCAGGCGACGATCCACGGCGCGAACTCCGGGATGCCCAGGTGCCCCAGCCGGCGCAGCGCGCGGCGGCAGTCCTCGCCCAGCGCCCGGTACCCCAGCTCGAACCCGGCGCGCACCTCCAGGTCGCCGATCGCCAGCTCGTCGAGTCGTCGGCGCTCGTCGGTCAACCGGTCGGCCAGCAGCCGCAACGGCCAGCCCTTGCGGGTGGCCAGCCGGGCGGCGGCGATGCCCAACGCCAGCGGCAAGCCCCCGCAGCGCTCGACGATCACCCGTGCCGACTGCTCCTCCGCGGCGACGCGGTCCTCGCCGACCACGCGGGCCAGCAGTTCCAACGCCTCCTCGTCGGCCAGCACGTCCAGCTCCGTGCGCGCCGCGCCCGCCAGCGCGCCCAGCCGGTTCCGGGCGCTGACCAGCACTGCGCACGAAGGCCCACCCGGCAGCAGCGGGCGCACCTGCCGCTCGGAGGCCGCGTCGTCCAGCACCACCAGCACCCGCCGGTCGGCCAGCAGGCTGCGGTACAGCTCGGCCCGTTCCCCGGTCGCCGCGGGCACCGCCTGCCCCGGCACGCCCAGCGCGCGCAGGAACCGGCCCAGCACCTCGCCGGGATCGGCCGGGGCGTCGCTCATGCCCCGCAGCTCCGCGTACAGCTGACCGTCCGGGAACGCCCCCGCGACCCGGTGGGCGACGTGCGCGGCCAGCGCCGACTTGCCGCTGCCGCCCCGGCCGGTGATCAGCTGCACGTCCGACGACCGGCCCAGCGCCGCCACCAGCTGCCCCACCACCGCGCGGCGGCCGGTGAAGTCCGCGGGCGCCAGCGGCAGCTGCGCCGGCACCGCCACCCGCACCGCCTCCGCCGGAGGGGCCACCAGCAGCGACGCGTCACCGCGCAGGATCGCCTGGTACAGCCCGGTCAGCTCCGGACCCGGGTCCACCCCGAACTCCTCGACCAGCACCTCCCGGCCGTCCCGGAACACCGCCAGCGCCTCGGACTGGCGGCCCAGCCGGTACAGCGCGGTCATGTACTGGGCCCGCAACCGCTCGTTGGCCGGGTGTCGGGCGACGAGCGCGGCCAGTTCCCCCACCAGCTGCCCGTGCCGGCCCAGCGCCAGCTCGGCCGCGATGCGCTCCTCGGTCGCGGTGGACCGCAGCTGCTCCAGCCGGGTCGCCTCACCCGCCAGCAGCGTGTCACCCAGGCCGCTCAGCGCCGGACCCCGCCACAGCGCCAACGCGGCGGTCAGCAGCTCGGAGGTCTCCCGCGGCGTCGCCGCCCGCCGCGCCTGCGCCACCAGCCGGGTGAAGGCGTCCACGTCCAACGACCCGTCGGGCACCTCGGCCAGGTAGCCCGGCGCGCGGGTGACGATCACGTCGTGCGCCCCGTGCCGGGCCAGTGCCTGCCGCAACGTCTTGACGTAGGTCTGGACGGCGGCCTTGGCGGCGTCGGGCGGGTCGTCGGGCCAGATCACGTCGATCAGCCGGGTCAGCGGCACCACCCGCCCGTGTTCGAGCAGCAGCGCGGCCAGCAGGGTCCGCGGCTTGGCCCCGCCCAACGGGACCAGCGCTCCCCCGACCGCGACCTCGACCGGGCCCAGCAGCCGGAACTCCACCCACGACCCCCGTCGTCGACCTTCCCCGCCCCAGAGCAGCGACATCCTTGTCGCCCGGCGGCGGTTTGTCAGCGGATTCGCGGTGCCGTCCCACCAAGGGACGAACCGGTGAAACCCGGCCGCCGCGGATCTTCAGCGCCGTTTCAGCCGCCCCGCCGAGCCTTCGACCGGCAACAACCAGACCAGCCGGAAGGACGACCGCGATGACGACGACGGTCCGCACCACCCGCCTGCTGTCCGGGGTGCTCGGCGCACTCCTGGCCGCCACCACCCTGGCCACACCCGCCACCGCCGCACCCACCCCGCCCGCACCGACCACGGCGGCTGTCACGTCCGACTCCACGGTCGGCGGCCCCATCACCCGCTCGGAAATCCTGCGCCGCGCCCAGCACTGGGTCGACCAGCAGTACACCTACGGCACCCTGCGGTGCTGCCCGGACGCCAACGGCGACCGCAGGATCGTCTCGACCGAGACCGCGCCCGACTCCTCGGGCAAGGCCTACCGCACCGACTGCTCGGGCCTGGTCGCGATGGCCTGGCACCTGAACAACAGCCCGACCAGCTCGGAGTTCATGAACGGCACCAACGTCGGCAGAACCGTGCTGCCCAGCCTCAGAGAGCTCAAGCCCGGCGACGCCATCGTGAAGAACGGCCACATCGAACTGTTCTCGCACTGGGCGGTCGAAGGCCAACCCGAGCAAGGCGCCTACGTCTACTCGTTCAACAGCTACGGGGAAACGGTCCGGAACCCCTACGCGGTCACGGGTCCGTACACCGACGACTACGGCAACTACCACCCCACCGGCCGCCTCGGGTTCAACAAGTGGAACGACGACGACCCGATGACCAGCTACACACCCATCCGGTACAACAACGTCGTCGACGACGACCTGCCGACGCAGTCGTCGGGTTCGGTGGTCTACAACGGCACGTTGTACGAGTTCGCCCGCGGCTCGGACGGCACGGTCAAGTACTGGTTCGGTTCGGGCGGCCCGTGGTCGGGTGTGCAGAGCTTCGGCGGCGGCATCGCCAGTGAGCCCGTGGCGACCGTGTACAACGGGGTGCTGTACGTCTTCGCCATCGGCACGGACGGCATGGTCAAGTACTGGTTCGCTTCCGGCGGCGCGTGGTCGAGCACGCAGTCGGTCGGTGGTTCGGCAAGCGGCGGCTTGAGCGCGACGGTGTTCAACGGGACCCTGTACCTCTTCGCCCGCGGCACGGACGGCATGGTCAAGTACTGGTTCGGCTCGGGCGGACCGTGGTCGAGCGCCCAGACCATTGGCGGCTCCGTCAGCGGACCACTGGCGAGCGCGGTGCACAACGGCTCCCTGTACGTGTTCGCGGTCGGCACCGACGGCACGGTGAAGTACTGGTTCGCTTCCGGCGGTCCCTGGTCGACCACGCAGGTCGTGGGCAGCGCGGTGAGCGGCGGGCTGAGCAGCACGGTCTACAACGGGACTCTGTACCTCTTCGCCCGCGGCACGGACGGCACGGTCAAGTACTGGTTCGGGTCCGGCGGGCCGTGGTCGAGCGCGCAGACGGTCGGTGGGCCGGTGAGCGGCGGGGTGAGCAGCGCGGTGTTCAACGGGGTGCTCTACACCTTCGGCCGCACTTCAGACGGAGGCGTGAAGTACTGGTTCGCCTCCGGCGGCCCGTGGTCGTCGATGCAAACCCTGGCCTGAGCCGTCGCCCGAAGGGCGCACGCTTTTCGAAGTAGCTCGCGCAGCAGACCTCCCGACTTGGGCTTCTTCCGTCATCCCCGTATGGCCTGCCCGAAGG
>NZ_JBBEGC010000087.1:0-30523 GCF_037401995.1 Saccharothrix sp. CCNWYY140 | reverse complement strand
TGCACCCCGGGAAATCTGTGGTAGCCCTTCGGGCAGGCCATACGGTGGGGGAACCGAGGCCCTCCACTTGTAGGTAATACCTACCGCGCGCTCCGCGCGCGAAGACCGCGCTGCGCGCGTGAAAAGCAGCCGCTACAACCCCACAGGCCAGGTGTGCACGGGCTCCCCGTTATGCATCAACTCCACATACCGGGCCAACATGGCGCTCAACGCCACCTCCCGCTCCACCCCCCGCTCCTCCAACAACGCCACCGTGTCCCGCTGCCAAGCCGACCCGGTCCGCCGACTCAAGCACCGCGCCTCGATCACCCCGAGATACCGCTCCCGAGCCTCATCGGAAACCCCACACGCCCTCAACCCCTCATGCGCCAACGGCAGCAACCGCCGCAACACCAACTCATCCGCCGGCACCCACCCAATCCCGGGCCAGTACAGGTGCGCACCCATCCCATGCCGCGACCCGGCGTACAAGTTCTCCTCAGCCGCGTCAAACGACATCTGAGTCCACAAAGGACGCTCCAGAGTCGTCAAAGCCCGCTGTGCCCCATAGAAAAACGCCGCATTCGCCATCGTGTCCAGCACAGTCGGCCCCGCCGGCAGCACCCGGTTCTCCACGCGCAGGTGTGGCACGCCGTCCACCACGTCGTACACCGGTCGGTTCCAGCGCCACACGGTTCCGTTGTGCAGTCGCAATTCCGTCAGCGAAGGCGTCCCGCCGGCGCCCAGTACGTCCAACGGGTCCTCGTCGCCGGTTTCCGGCAGCAGGGCCGGGAAGTACCGGACGTTCTCCTCGAACAGGTCGAAGATCGACGTGATCCACCGCTCCCCGAACCACACCCTCGGCCGCACGCCCTGGTTCTTCAGCTCGATCGGCCTGGTGTCCGTCGCCTGCTGGAACAGGGGAATGCGCGTCTCGTGCCACAGCGCGCGCCCCAGTAGGAACGGAGAGTTCGCCGCGATCGCCACCTGCACGCCCGCCAAGGCCTGGGCCGCGTTCCAGTGTGCTGCGAAGTCGTCGGGTGCGACCTGCAAGTGCAGCTGCACAGAAGTGCACGCGGCTTCCGGCAGGATGGATTCCGCGTAGCTGGTCAGCTTCTCGGGCACCGTGCTGCCCGGCATCGGGGCGCCCTCCATGTTCAGGACGACCTCCTCGCCGCGGGCGGCGAAGATCTGGTCGTTGAGGAGGGCGTAGCGGGGGCTGTCGGACAGCCAGCGGCGGTCGAAGTGCTCGTGGCGCAGCGTTGGGAGCACGCCGATCATCACCAGGGACGTGCCGGCGTCGTGGGCCTTGTCGTCGGCGCACGACAGGGTTTGCTTCAGCTCACGTTCCAGGTCCAGGGTCTCGTCGCCGGCCAACTCGCGCGGCGGGACGTTGACCTCCAGGTTGTGCTGACCCAGTTCCAGCGTGAAGGACGGGTCGTCGATCTTCTCCAGCACCTCGGCGTTGGCCATCGCGGGCCGGCCCGAGTCGTCCACGAGGTTGAGCTCGATCTCCAGGCCCATCTGCTGGCGGGGGAAGGAGAAGCTGTCCTCCGCCAACATGGTCCCCAGCGCGTCCAAGCACCGCTGCACCCGCTCGCGGTAGCGCTGGCGGTCCTCCCTGGTGAACGTCCGACTGGACACGTTGCTCCCCATGCCGCCTCCCAATCGGTCGGGCTGCTCCGGCGGGCTCAGCGGAGGTCAACCGTGACACGGCTCCCTTCTGGCCGCCAGCGCCCAAATCGGTGCTCTCTGTCACATACCGGTAACAATCAGCAAGAAAGTGCTGGTCCAGCCCTTGCTGTTCGGCCCGTTGGACTACGAGCGGTGTTCACATGTCGGGAAGTGGGACACTGCCCGGGTGATCGAGATCGACGATCCGGCGGACCCCCGTCTGGACGACTTCCGGGACCTCTCGACGGCCGACCGCAGGCCCGATCGGCCCGGCGGGCGCGGGCTGGTCATCGCCGAGGGAGTGGTGGTCGTCGAACGGCTCCTCGCCTCGCCGTACCCGGTGCGCGCGCTGCTCGGCGTGCGGCGCCGGGTGGAGGCGCTGGGGGAGTTGCCCGCGCCGGCGTACGTGACATCGCCCGAGGTCATGGCCGAAGTCGTGGGATTCCACCTGAACCGGGGCGTCCTCGCGGCGGCCGACCGCGCGCCGCAGCCGAGTCCCGAGGAGCTGGCGCGGCGGTCGACCCGCCTGGCGGTGTTGGAGGGCGTGGGCGACCACGAGAACCTCGGCTCGCTGTTCCGCAACGCGGCGGCCCTGGGCATCGACGGCGTGCTGCTCGGTCCGGGGTGCAGCGACCCGCTCTACCGGCGCAGCGTGCGCGTCTCTATGGGGCACGTCCTGCGCGTCCCGTTCGCCGCCATGCCCGACCTCGCCACCGGTCTGGACGTGCTGAGGCACAACGGGTTCCGCGTCGCCGCGCTCACCCCGCGCGCTTCGGCGGTCAACCTCCAGGACGCCGGGCTGCGCGGGCAGCGCGTCGCCGTCATGCTGGGCTCCGAGGGCCACGGCCTGACCGAGGAGGCGATCACCGCCGCCGACCTGGCCGTCCGCATCCCGATGGCCTCCGGCGTCGACTCGCTGAACGTCGCCACGGCCGCAGCGATCGCCTTCTACGCGATCGCCTGACCCACTACGTTCAACGCCGAGCACACCTTGCGCCGAGGAGGGCATTCGTGGAACTGCGGGTCCGGGGCGGGCGCGCCGTGCTGGCCGGCCGTGACGACGCGGGCGAACGCGAGGTCGACCCGCACACGCTGCCGCTGGGCGCGGGACTCGCCGACGCGCTGCACGAGTGGGCCAAGGTGGCGGAGGCGGTGGTGCGCACCGACCCGCCCGCGACCGGTGCGGCGGGCGCGCTGGTCACCCGCCGGGGCCGTCAGCTCGCGGGCCGGCTCGCCGCCGACATGGGCACCCCCGTCGCCTACACCGACCCGGTGACCGGCGAGCAGTTCCTGGTGGAGGCGCCCGCGCCCGACCGACCGCCGGTCGAGGAGCCGGTGCCCCAGGAGGAACCGACCCCCTGGGGCACCGGCCTGACGGTCAGCGTGTTCACCGCCGCCGTGGTGACGTTCATGGTCGTCACCCTGTCCCTCGGCCTCGGCGAGACCAGCTCGTGGCTGGCCCTGCTGGCGAACGTCCTCGTCGTGGGCGGCATCGCCCCGTCGGTCTGGCTCGCCCGCAAGGTGATGGTCTGGCGCTGGGTCGCCTACGGCGTGGTCGCCGGCGTGCTGCTGGCCTGGTTCGCGCTGATCACGACCCTGCTCTAGAGCTCTACGGCTCTAGGCCAACGATTCCCGCCACGCGGTGTGCAACGCCGCGAAACGCCCGCGTCCCTCGATCAGCTCCTCCGGCGTCCCGTCCTCCACGACCCGGCCGCCGTCGATCACCAGCACCCGGTCCGCGATCAGCACCGTGGACAGCCGGTGGGCGATGATGAACGCCGTCCGGTCCGCCAGCACCGTCTCCAGCGCGTGCTGCACCAGCCGCTCGGTCGGCACGTCCAGGCTGGACGTGGCCTCGTCGAGCACCAGCACCGCCGGGTCGGCCAGGAACGCCCGCGCGAACGCCACCAGCTGGCGCTGGCCCGCCGACAGCCGCCCGCCGCGCTTGCGCACGTCGGTGTCGTACCCGTCGGGCAGTGCCGAGATGAACTCGTGCGCGCCCACGGCCCGCGCCGCCGACACGACCTCCTCCCGCGTCGCGGATGGCCGGCCCAGCGCGATGTTGTCCGCGACCGACCCGTCGAACAGGAAGTTCTCCTGGGTCACCATGACCACCGCCCGCCGCAGGTCGGTGTCGGCGACCGAGCGCAGGTCGATGCCGTCCAGCCGCACCGCGCCCGAGGACGGGTCGTAGAACCGCGCCACCAGCTTGGCCAGCGTCGACTTGCCCGCGCCGGTCGCGCCGACCAGCGCCACGGTCTGCCCGGCCGGCACGTGCAGGTCGAACGACGGCAGCACCACGGGCGTCGTCGGCGAGTACCGGAACTCCACCCCGTCGAACGCGACCTGGCCGCGGACGTCCCGCAGCGGGGCCGGGTCCTCCGGCTCCGGCACGGCCGGCCGCTCCTCCAGCACGCCGGAGATCTTCTCCAGCGCGGCGGTCGCCGAGGCGTAGGTGGTGGCGAACATGGCGATCTCGTCGAACGGGTCGTAGAAGCGCCGCACGTACAGGGTGAACGCGGCCAGCACGCCCAGTTCCAGGTCGCCCTGCGCGACCCGCCACGCGCCCCACGCGAGGATCACGGCCAGCGACACGTTGCCGATGACCCGCACCAGCGCGGTGAACGTGGCCACCACGTTGAACGCCTCGGTGTTGGCGTCGCGGAACTGGTCGTTGAACTCGGCCATGATCTGCTCGTTGCGCTTCTCGCGGCGGAACGCCTTCACCGCGCGGATGCCGTTCATGGTCTCCACGAACTGCACGATGACCTTCGCGATCGCGCCGCGGGTGCCCCGGTAGGCCTTCGCCGACCGGCGGCGGAACCAGCGGATGAGCACCAGCAGCGGCAGGAACCCGAACAGCACGGCCGCGGCCAGCGGCGGGTCCAGGGTGAGCATCACGATCGAGATGCCGACCACGGACAGCATGGAGGTGAAGAAGCCGTCCAGGCCGTGTTCCAGCAGGTCCTGCAACGAGTCGACGTCGCTGGTCAGCCGCGAGATCACCTTGCCGGAGGTGTAGCGCTCGTGGAAGGACACCGACAGCCGCTGGACGTGCCGGAACACCCGTTCCCGCAGGTCCAGCAGCAGGTCCTGGCCGATGCGGCCGGTCAGTCGGACGAACGCCCAGCGCAGCAGCGTAGCCGAGAACGCCACGGCGACGTACCCGCCGACGCACCACGCCAGCACGGTGGGCCGGCCGTCCAGCGCCGCCGGCACGCCCCGGTCGATGGCGGCGGCGATCAGCAGCGGACCGGCCAGGGTGACCACGTTCTCGACCACCACGATGACCAGCGCCAGCACCGCGGCCCGGGTGTGCGGGCGCAGCAGCGAGCCCAGCAGCCGGCGCGACCGGGCCTGGAGCTTCGCGCCGGTCGCGTAGTCCAGGTCCTCGACGTCCTCGGCGGCGACGCCCCGCCACTTCTCCTCGTCCTGACCGGTCGTCGTCGCGGTGGTCACGCCGCCACCTCCTCGTCCTCCAAAGTGGACAGCAAGTACCGGTAGTCCTCGTTGTCCGCCAACAGTTCCCGGTGGGTGCCGACGGCCGCGATCCGGCCGTCCACGAGCATCGCGACCCGGTCGGCGAGCTGCACCGTGCTGGGCCGGTGCGCGACCACCAGCGCGGTCACGCCCTTGAGCACGCGGTGCAGCGCGGCCTCGACCTCGGCTTCGGTGTGGACGTCCAACGCGGACAGCGGGTCGTCCAGCACCAGCACCGCCGGGTGCCCGACGACCGCGCGGGCCAGCGCCAGCCGCTGTCGCTGCCCGCCGGACAGCGACAGGCCCTGTTCACCGATCCGGGTGTCCAGGCCCCACGGCAGGGCGTCCACGAACTCCTCGGCCCGCGCGACCCGCAGCGCCTCGCGCACCCTCGGCTCGTCCGCGCCGATCCCGCCGAGCGCCACGTTCTCGGTGACGCTCGCGGAGAACAGGATGGGCTCCTCGAACGCCGTGCCCACGACCCGGCGCAGGTCGGCCAGGTCCAGGTCGCGCACGTCGACGCCGTCGATGGTGACCCGGCCGCGGGTCACGTCGGCCAGCCGCGGCACCAGGGCGGTGAGCGTGGTCTTGCCCGATCCGGTGGCGCCGACCAGCGCGACCGTCTCGCCCGGCCGGATGTCGAGGTCGATCCCGCGCAGGACCCCGCGGTCGCCCTCGGCGTGGGCGAAGTGCACGTCCTCGAACCGGACGTGCCCCTTGACCTGCGCCGGGAGCTTCTTCGGGGCCTCGGGCGAGGTGATGGTGACCGGGGCGTCCATGACCTCGAAGAACCGCTCGGACGCGGCGGCGGTCTGGTTCGTCTCGGCCAACAACCACCCGATCGAGTCGATCGGCCAGCGCAGGTAGGCGCTCACCGTGACGGCGGCGACCAGCGTGCCCGCGGTGACCGTGCCGTCCGCGATGCCGACCGCGCCGAACGCGAGCTGCCCGGCGATGGCCAGCTCGGGCAGCACGATCAGCACCGCCCAGAGCAGCGCGAAGATCCGCACCTTGGCCAGCTCGGTGTCCCGCAGCTCGCGCGCCTGGCGCAGGAATCGCCTGGTCAGGTGGGGTCCGCGCCCGAAGGCCTTGAGCACCCGGATGCCCAGCACGGACTCCTCGACCACGGTGGTCAGGTCGCCAGCCTGGTCCTGTGCCCGGCGCGCGACGACCTTGAACTTGGATTCGAAGAGGTAGGACAGCAGCACCAGCGGCAGCGTGCAGGCCAGCACGATCCCGCCCAGCACGGGCGAGAGCCAGAACAGGATGCCCAGGCCGGTCAGCACGACCAGCGTGTTGACCACGAGGAACGTGCAGACGAACGCCACGAACCGGCGCACGGTGTTCAGGTCGGTGGTGGCGCGCGACAGCAGCTGGCCGGACTGGAACCGGTCGTGGAACGACACCGGCAGCCGCTGGAGGTGGTCGTACATGGCGGCGCGCATGCGGGCCTCGACGTCCGAGGCGGGCCGGGCGATGAACTTGCGACGGGCGTAGAACAGCGCGGCCTCGCCGACCCCCAGCAGCAGGACCAGGCCGATCATGGGTGGTAGCGCTCCCAGGTCGCGCGCGGCGATCGGGCCGTCCACGATGCGTTGGGTGATGAGCGGGATGCCCAGGCCGCACAGCATCGCCAGCAGCGCCGCGGACATGCTCAGCAGCATCTGCGCGCGGACGGGTCGGAAGTACGGCCACAGTCGGCGCACGGTCGAGAACGTGGTGGTTCGCGGTTGGTGGTGGTCGGGTGGTGACGTCGCGGGCTCGGTCACGTCGATGGTCCCCCTCAGGCTCACTGCCACGGTACGAAGGTCACCCCCCGCAAGCATCCGGTTTTCCGGTGTTCCGAACATGCAGGCTCTAGCTAGGTGGAGGTCAAGATGGACGTGCGCTACCTGCGCACCGAGCCGACGATGGCGTTCCCCCGCGGTCGGCTGCTGGCGGTGCGCGGCGGCCGGCTGTACGTGCTGGCGCCGGACGGCTGGGACGTCATCGGCGGACGCGCGGAGCGCGCCCGGCCGGTCAGCCGCCTGGAGGCGGAGGACTGGTGCGAACACGAGGGCTGGGACCTGAACCTGCTGGACACCGTGCCGATCCCGGAGTACTGAGACCCGGTCCGGTGGTTCGGGGTCAGTCCTTGCGGAGCATGGCCGGTGCGGTGAGCAGCCCGGCGAGCCCGTAACTGAGCCCCGCGAGGATGGTCAACACGGTCCACCGGTCGCCGAGCCAGGAGAACCGCTCCTGGAGCTTGAAGTAGTGGGCGAGCCCGAGCAGGACGGGCCCGATGAGCACGACCGGCCACACCGGGCGCACCTTGAGCAGCCACAGCACGGGCCCCGCGAGCAGGGCGCTGAGGAGCAGCGCCACCGGCAGCCCGATCACGATGAGCAGCAGGAATTCGCTCAAAGAGGTCTCGTTGACCACCCGGTTGAGCACACCCGCGCGGTAGGCCCAGATCCAGGCGATGAGCAGAACGGCCCCGACCACCCCGGACACGACGACACGCAGCAGCACCCTGAAGGCGAAGCCACCGGCGGTCGAGTCAGCCACGGCCGGCAGTCTGCCCGACCGGGTGGCGCGCTGTCACCGGTGCGGCCAGCACAAACCCCAGGGCCCCCGCCCACACCCCACCCGCCGGCACGGAGATCCACACGGTCAGCAGCGTCAGAACGGCGGCGAAGAACATCCCGACAGCCGCCATCCCCAACGCCCGCTCCACCCCGAGGACCCGGAACACGGCCCAGGCGAGCAGCACCCCCACGACCAGCGTGATCGGGATGCTGAACAGCCCCATCGCAAGGCAGTTCCAGTCCTCCTTGGAACACACGGCCCCGGCGGCGATCAGCTCACGGACACCCCACGAGGCAGCACCAAGCCCGGCACCGACAAGGGCACCGATCAGCATTCGCGCCAGCATGCCCACCCGGTTACCCGACCCCCACCCCACCCAACCCCTCACCCGCTCACCCGCGCGGACCTCGGCCCCACACCTCGCCACCTGCCCACGCCGCCCCGCCCGCTGCCCGCCCCTGGCTCCCGGATCTTGCCGCTGGCCCGCGCCGCCTCGCCCGCCGCCGCGTGCCGGGCCGGACCGCGTTGCCGGCCCGCGCTGCCCTGCTGGCCCACGCTGCCTGCGCCGCCCGGCCCAGCCTGCGGGGCAGCCACCGTTCGGCCCGCCCAGCCCCGTGACCGAGAGCCGTCCCGACCACCGCCGCATCCCGGGTCCACTCACGCCGAAGGGCCTCCGCACGTGGCGGAGGCCCTTCGCGTTCCGGTCAGCTCCGGTCGGTCAGCCGCGGTTCGAGCGGACGCCCAGCAGGACGTCCTCCCACGACGGCACGATCGGGTGGTTCTTCTTGCCGCGCTTGGGCGGCTGCTGGTCCTTCTTCGCCGCGGCCGGCGCGGGGGTCGGCGTGGGCTGGGGAGCGGGTGGCTCCTCGGCCGGGACCGGCTCCGGCTCGGGTTCCGGCGTGGCTGCCGCGGGCAGCGCCGGTGTCGGCAGTGCCGCGGTGGGCAGCGCCGGCGTCGGCAAGGTCGGGGTGGGCACCGGCTCCTCGCGGACGAGGATCTCCGGCTCTTCCGCCTTCTCCAGTTCCAGCGCCTGCCGGGCCAGCTGCGTCACCGGCCGGACCGTGCGCAGCGTCCGGTTCGGGTTCGGGTCCATCAGCTCGACCGCCGCGTCGTCCAGCGCCGTCACCGTGCCGCCGTGCGCGCCCGGGTGGAACGCCCAGTGCGCCCGGTTGTCCGACCGGCCCGCCGTCCAGTGCAGCTGCACGACCCAGCGGCCGTCCTCGCCGCGCCAGGAGTCCCAGCTGACGTCGGTGTAGTCCTGCCCGCGCAGGCCGAAGGAGTGCGCGACGACCTCGCCGAGCGTCTGCACGTCCGGCCCGTCCTCGCGCACCGGGTGGGCCCGCTGCGCCAGCTCGGCCGTCCGGGACCGCTCCAGCAGCACGGGGTAGGCGAACCGCTCGACCCGGTGGGTCGGGATGCCCGCTGCCGCGGCGACCTGGTCGACGGACTCGCCGGCGCGGATGCGCGCCTGGATCTCGCGTGGCCGCATCTGACTCTCCACCTCGATCTCGATCTGGCCGAGTCGGGTGAGGTCGCCGCGCGCCGCCGCGCGCAGCCGTTCGTCAGCGGGCAGCACGAAGCGCTCGCCGCGTTCCGGGTCCTCGAGGATGACGGATTTGCCGTCGTCTTCGAGCCCGATGACCCGCAGCGCTCGCATCATGGCCTCCCGTATGACTTCACCTCGCCAGGTGCCGACGTTAATCCGGCGCGCCTCCTTGACGGGGGAGGCTCGCCGCGTTCACCGATATCTTCATGTGATCTTGCCGTATGTCGCCGTCGACCGCACGTCTGTTACCGGAAGGTTCACCTCGACGCACAAACCGCCGCCCTCGATCGGATAGGCCACCACATTTCCCTGATGGGCCAATGCGATCGAACGCACGATCGAAAGACCGAGCCCCGCCCCGCCGCCGCGGGTCTCCGGGAGCCGCCGGAACGGCTCGAACAAACCCGGCACCGCGTCGGGCGGGATGACCGCGCCGGTGTTCGCGACCACCAGCACCGGGTTGGCGCCGCGCACGACGACGGCCACGTTCCCGTCGTGGTGGTTGTGGGTGCACGCGTTGCGCAGCAGGTTCGTGACCAGGTGCGCGAGCAGCACGGGGTCGCCCAGGACGGCCACCGGCTCCGCCTCCAGGCTGATGTCCTGCGGCTCGTGTCGGAACGTGTAGAGCGCGTCCTCCACGAGGTGGTCGAGCTCCACGGGTTCGCGCCGGCCCAGGCCGCGGTCGCTGCGGGCGAGGAGCAGCAACCCGTCGATGAGCCGTTCCGAGCGCACGTTGGTGGACAGCAGGTGGCCGCCGAGCCGCTTGACGTCCTCGGAGGCGTGCTCGTCGGCCAGCGCCACCTCGATGAGGGTGCGCTGGATCGCCAGCGGTGTGCGCAGCTCGTGGGAGGCGTTGGCGACGAACCTCTTCTGGCTGTCGAACGCGGTGGCCAGCCGGTCCAGCATGCCGTCGAAGGTGTCCGCCAGCTCCTTCAGCTCGTCGTCGGGCCCGTCCAGGTTGATCCGCCGGCCGAGGTCCTCGACCTCCAGCCGGTGCGCGGTCGCGGTGATGGACTGGAGGGGCTCCAGCACCCGGCTCGCGAGCACCCAGCCCACCAGACCAGCCAGCGCCGTCGTGACCACCAGCCCCACGCCCGACTGCAACAGCAGCGTGTTGAGCGTCTCGGACCGGTAGTCCTCCAGCGTGGTCACCACCTGCATCTGGTCGGTCGGCATCAGCGGAGGCCCCTCCACCGCCACGGCGAACGAGTCCACCTGCGGCAGCTGAGCACTCACCAGGACGTAGTTCAGCACCACCAGCACCACCCCGGCGAGCAGGAAGAAGCCCCCGTACCAGGCGGTCAGCCTCGCTCGCACGGACAGCCGCAGCGCGCTCACCCCCCGAACCGGTACCCGGCGCCGGGCACCGTCTCGATCACGCCCGGCTCACCGAGCTTGCGCCGCAGGGTCATGACCGCCACCCGCACCGCGTTCGTGAACGGGTCCGCGTACTCGTCCCACGCCTTCTCCAACAGGTCCTCCGCCGTCACCACCGTCCCTTCCGCTCTCATCAGCACCTCCAACACCGCGAACTCCTTGCGCGACAGCTGGATGAACCGGCCCTCCCGCGACACCTGGTGCCGGGGCAGGTCCAGCACCACCCCCGCCCGGCGCAGCACCGGCGGCAGCGCCGGCCGCGCGCGCCGACCCAGCGCCTGCACCCGCGCCACCAGCTCGGCGAACGCGAACGGCTTGGTCAGGTAGTCGTCCGCGCCGAGGCCCAGCCCCTCCACGCGGTCCTCCACCTGCGCCGCCGCCGTCAGCATCAGCACCTTCGCCTCGCCACCGGCCTCCAGCACGGCCGCGCACACCTCGTCCCCGTGCGCGACCGGCAGGTCGCGGTCCAGCACGACCACGTCGTAGTCGTGCACACCCACCCGTTCCAACGCCTCCCCTCCGTCGTAGCAGACGTCCACCGCCATCGAGACCCGGCGCAACCCCTCGGCGATGGTGTTCGCCAACAACTCCTCGTCCTCGACCACCAGAACCCGCATGCCGGCAAGTGTGCGGTACCGGACATAAGCAGCCGATAAGCGATTTCGCTTATCGGGCCGAGATCGCCCGGTCCGTACAAATCGGATCATGCGAAAACCGATCTGGCTGGTGCTGGGAGTGGTCCTGCTGGCGGGCTGCGGCACCGCCCCGCGGGACGACGGGGTGGCGTCGATCTCCGGCGGTCCGACGAGCAGTTCGTCGGCCGCGCCGGAGGACGGCGCGCGGGACGAGGACAAGGTGCGCGAGTTCGCCAAGTGCATGCGGGAACAGGGCGTGGACATGCCCGATCCCGAGGTCGCGGGCGACGGCGGCATCACGATGCGGGTCGAGGGCGGCGACCTCGGGATGGAGGAGATGAAGGCGGCGGAGGAGGCGTGCAAGCAGTACCTGCCCAACGGCGGGGAGATGCGCAAGCCGACACCGGAGGAGATGGACCGGATGCGGGAGGAGATCAAGTGCCTGCGTGAAAAGGGAATCGACGTGCCCGACCCGGACTTCGACAGCGGCGGTGCCATCCAGCTGCCCTTCGGCGACGACACGGAGAAGACGCAGAAGGCGATGGAGGAATGCGGTTTCGGCAAGGGCGGGAAGCTGGAGCGGGCTGATGGCTGAACGGGGGAGGTGGTTGCTCGCGGGCGTGGTGGCGGTGGCGCTGCTGGGGACCGGGACGGCCGTGGCGCTGACCCGGGTGTCGGCGGAACGCGCCGGCGCGGAGCCCGAGCGGGGTGAGCCCGCGAAGAGCGTGGAGGTCCAGCGCACCACGCTGGCCGACCAGCAGACCGTCACCGGCACGGTCGGGTACGGCGCGGAGCACCCGCTGGCGGGCCGCAGACCGGGCACCATCACGGGGCTGCCGGCGGTGGGTGAGGTGCTGGAGCGCGGCGAGGCCGTCTACTCGGTCGACGCCAAGCCGGTGCCGCTGTTCTTCGGCGGGTTGCCGCTGTACCGGGACCTGTCGGCGGGCGTGGACAACGGGCCGGACGTGAAGGTGGTGGAGGAGAACCTCGCGGCGCTGGGGTTCACCGACTTCGGCACACCGGACGAGAAGTACACATCGGCCACCGCCGCGGCGGTGAAGAAGTGGCAGAAGGCCAACGGGCTGGAGCAGACCGGCGCGGTCGGGTCCGGCGACGTGGTGGTGCAGACGGGTGCCGTGCGGGTGTCGTCGGTGAGCGCGCAGCTCGGTGCGCCGGGCGCCGGTGACCTGATGAAGGTCACCGGCACGGACCGGGCCGTGACGGTCGAGCTGGAGAAGTCCAAGCAGCGCTTCGCCAAGACCGGGGACAAGGTCGAGGTGGAGATCACCGGCGGCAAGCCGACCACCGGCACGATCACGTCGGTGACACCGTCGCCCACCTCGGACAACCCGACGGAGAAGCCGAAGGTGACCGTGACCATCGCGCTGGACGACCCGAAGGCGGCCGAGGGGGTCGACACGGCGTCCGCCGGCGTGCTGTTCACCGTGGGTCGGCGGGAGAACGTCCTCACCGTGCCGGTCGGGGCACTGCTGGCCTTGGCGGAGGGCGGCTACGCGGTGGAGACAGCCGACGACCGCCGCCTGCTGCCGGTGAAGACGGGCCTGTTCGCCAAGGGCAAGGTCGAGATCACCGGCGACGGCGTGACGGAGGGCCTGAAGGTGGTGACCACCTCATGACAGCCACAGGTCGCAGAACCCCAGACCGCGCGGTCGCTGGCGGTGCCGGGGTGCGTCCGGGGGTGGTTCGGTCGTGATCGTCGTCGACCGGGTCAGCCGGACCTATCCCGGCGGGGTGGAGGCGTTGCGGGATGTTTCGTTGACCGTCGAGGACGGCGAGATGCTCGCCATCGTCGGCCCCTCGGGGTCGGGGAAGTCGACGCTGCTCCAGCTCATGGGCACGCTCGACCGTCCCACCGCGGGCCGGGTGGAGGTGCGGGGGCAGGACGTGTCCGCGCTGTCCGACCGGCGGCTGTCCGCGCTGCGGGCGGGGTGGATCGGGTTCGTCTTCCAGCAGTTCTTCCTGAGTGACGGTGTGCCCGCGATCGACAACGTGGCCACCGGCCTGCTCTACGCGGGTGTGCCGCGGAAGCGTCGGCGGGTGATGGCGGCCGAGGCGCTGGAACGGGTCGGGTTGTCGCACCGGGCCACGCACCGGCCGGAGGAGCTGTCCGGTGGCGAGCGGCAGCGGGTGGCGATCGCGCGGGCCGTGGTCAACCGGCCGGCGATCGTGCTGGCCGACGAGCCCACCGGCAACCTCGACAGCCGCAACGGCCACGGGGTGCTGGAGCTGCTGCGCGAGCTGAACCGCGACGGCACGACGGTCGTGATCATCACCCATGACCGCGAGGTGGCCGCCGCCGCTCCGCGCCGGGTGGAAGTGCGGGACGGGGTGATCACGTGACGGGCCCGCGCCAACCGCAACCAGAGGGCGGAGGGGCAGCCACGAACCCGCCGGGCCAGGCGAGCCCAGCGGGGCTGGCGGGGAGTCCGGCAGGGTCGGCGGGTGGTTCGGTGGGGCCGCCGGACTGGCCGGGGCACGCTGGAGGTTCGGCTGGGTCGGCAGCTTCGGCGGGGTCGGTCGGGGGTTCGGCGGCTTCGCCGGTGGTCGCGGAGGTGCCGGGGGCGGCTGGAGGGTCGGCAGGGTCCTCGGGTGTGCCGGTTTTGCCGGAGGCGGCGCGGTTGCGGCCGGGGGATGTGGTTCGGCTTGGGGCGCATGGCATGCGGACTCGGCCGTTGCGGGCGGTGTTGTCGGCGTTGGGGATTGCCATCGGGATCGCTGCGGTGGTGGCGGTCGTTGGGATTCCCGCGTCCAGTCAGCGGGCGCTCCAGGACCAGCTCGACCGGCTCGGCACCAACCTCCTCCAGGCCCAGCCGGGGCAGACCTTCGGTGGTGACGACGCCAAGCTGCCGCTCACCGCCGTCCCGATGGCGCAGCGGATCGGGCCGGTCACCGCCGCCAGCGGCACTGGTCGGACCGGGCAGACCGTCCGGCGCAACGACCAGGTGCCGGCCGACGAGACGTCCGGGTTGTCCGTGCTCGCCGCGCGGCCCGACCTGTTGGGGGTGCTGGAGGGCGAGGTCGCCAGCGGTCGGTTCCTCGACGCCGACACGCCCGGTGTTGTGCTCGGGTCGGTGGCCGCGACGCGGCTGGGGATCGACCGGCCCGGTCGGCTGGTGTGGATCGGTGGCAAGTGGTTCACGGTCGTCGGTGTGCTGCGGCCGATGCCGTTGTCACCGGAGATCGAGCGGTCCGTGTTGGTGGGGTGGTCGACGGCGGAGCGCGACTTCGGGTTCGACGGTCACCCGAGCACGGTCTACGTGCGTGCCGTCGACTCGGCCGTCGAAGCGGTGCGCAACGTGCTGGGCCGCACGCTCAACCCGGAGCAGCCGAACGAGGTGAACGTGGCCCGCCCGTCGGAGGCGCTGGCCGCGAAGCGGTTGACCGAGAGCTCGTTCAGCGCCCTGTTCCTGGGCCTGGGCGGGGTCGCGCTGCTGGTCGGTGGGGTCGGTGTGGCGAACACGATGGTCATCTCGGTGCTGGAACGGCGTCGGGAGATCGGGCTGCGGCGGGCGCTGGGGGCGACCCGTCGGCAGGTCCGCGGGCAGTTCCTCGCGGAGTCGGTGCTGCTGTCCGGGCTCGGGGGCCTGGTCGGCGTGCTGGTGGGGGTGGCGGTGACGGCCGGGTACGCGGCGAGCCGGCAGTGGCCGGCCGTGGTCCCGGTGCCGGCCCTGCTCGGTGGGGTGGTGGTGGCGATGGTGGTCGGGGCTGTCGCCGGCGCATACCCCGCCATGCGGGCCGCCCGCCTGGCACCGACCGAAGCCCTCGCCTGAGGGGAACGACCGCGGAAAGGGAACGGGTCCCCGTCCGGCGCGAAGGCCGGACGGGGACCCGTCCACCGGGGGCAGAGCTGGGAGACGACCCAGTCGACGGCCTTGGTCAGAGCTGGGAGACGACCCAGTCGACGGCCTTGGTCAGCGTGGTCACGTCGGTCGGCTCGACGGCCGGGAACATCGCGACCCGCAGCTGGTTGCGGCCCAGCTTGCGGTACGGCTCGACGTCCACGATGCCGTTGGCGCGCAACACCTTCGCCACCACGGAGGCGTCCACCGAGTCGTCGAAGTCGATCGTGCCGACGACCTGCGAGCGGTACGCCGGGTCGGACACGTACGGCGTCGTGTACGAGGTCGCCTCGGCCCACGAGTACAGCCGCGACGACGAGTCCGCGGTGCGCTCCACGGCCCAGGACAGGCCGCCGTTGCCCAGGATCCACTCGATCTGGTTGTTCAGCAGGAACAGCGTCGCCAGCGACGGCGTGTTGTACGTCTGGTCCTTGGTCGAGTTGTCCAGCGCCGTGGTCAGCGACAGGAACTCCGGCACCCACCGGCCGGACGCGCCGATCTCCGCGACCCGCTCCAGCGCGGCCGGGGACATCAGGGCGATCCACAGGCCGCCGTCGGAGGCGAAGCACTTCTGCGGCGCGAAGTAGTAGACGTCGAAGTCGGCCGCGTTCACCGGCAGGCCGCCCGCGCCGGAGGTGGCGTCGATGGCGACCAGCGCGCCTTCCGACCCGGCGGGCCGGGACACCGGCACCGCGACACCGGTGGACGTCTCGTTGTGCGCCCAGCCGACCAGGTCGGCGCCCTCGGCGTAGGTGATCTCCGGCGCCGAGCCGGGGTCGGCCTTGACCACGATCGAGTCGCCGAGGAACGGCGCGTCGGAGGTGACCTTGGCGAACTTCGACGAGAACTCGCCGTAGGTGAAGTGCTGCGCCCGCTCGCGGACCAGGCCGAACGCGGCGGCGTCCCAGAAGGCGGTGGTGCCGCCGTTGCCGAGGACGACCTCGTAACCCTCCGGCAGCGAGAACAGCTCGCGCAACCCGGACCGCACGGAGCCGACCAGCGACTTCACCGGCTTCTGCCGGTGGGAGGTGCCCATCAGGGACGCGCCCTCGGTCGCCAGGGCCTCGAGGGCCTCGGGACGGACCTTGGACGGGCCGCAACCGAACCGGCCGTCGGACGGCCGCAGGTCGGAGGGCAGGACCAAGGTGGTCGGGTCGGCGGTCTGGGTCATAGCGAAGCCTCCGGGTACGGGGGAGGTGTTGGACAGCCTGACCGGCGCCGTTGCCGGGGTCACCAGTGTTGCAGCCGCATGGCCGAACGATGACAACCGGGTGTTGCTGCTCACGTTCAGCCGGACCGCCGAGCGGTGTGAACAGCGGATCTGCCGGCCGGGTGACGCTGGCCGGGCCGGCCGGGTGACGCTGGCCGGGCCGGCCGTGGTGGGCGGCCCGGCGTCGGGTCGTCAGGCGATCTCTTCCCAGCCTTCGACCTCGGACGGCTTGCGCGGGCCGGGGCCGACGTAGGTCGCGGACGGGCGGACGAGGCGGCCGGTGCGTTTCTGCTCCAGGATGTGGGCCGACCAGCCGGCGGTCCGGGCGCAGGTGAACATGGCGGGCATCATGTGCGGCGGGACCTGGGCGAAGTCCAGGATGACCGCCGCCCAGAACTCGACGTTGGTCTCGATGGCCCGGTCCGGGCGGCGCTCGCGCAGTTCCGCCAGGGCCGCCTGCTCCAGGGCCGCGGCCACCTCGTAGCGCTCCGCCCCCAGCTCGAGGCACGTCCGCCGCAGCACGCGCGCCCGCGGGTCCTCCGCCCGGTACACCCGGTGGCCGAAGCCCATCAGGCGCTCGCCGCGGTCCAGGATGCCCTTCACGAAGCCGCGCGCGTCGCCGGTGCGCTCGACCTCCTCGATCATCGGCAGCACGCGGGCCGGGGCGCCGCCGTGCAGCGGGCCGGACATGGCGCCGATGGCGCCGGACATGGAGGCCGCCACGTCGGCGCCGGTCGAGGCGATGACGCGGGCGGTGAACGTCGAGGCGTTGAGGCCGTGTTCGGCGGCGGACACCCAGTACGCGTCCAGGGCCTTCACGTGCGCCGGGTCCGGCTCGCCGCGCCAGCGGGTCAGGAAGCGCTCGGTGATGGTCGTGCACTCGTCGATGCGCTTCTGCGGCACGGCGGGCCGCCCGATGCCGCGCGCGGACTGAGCCGCGTACGACAGGGCCATCACCGACGCGCGGGCCAGCTGGGCGCGGGCGTCCTCGTCACTGATGTCCAGCAGCGGCTGGTAACCCCATATCGGCGCGACCATCGCGAGCGCGGCCTGCACGTCCACCCGCACGTCGCCGGTGTGCACGGGGATCGGGAACGGCTCCGCGGGCGGCAGGCCCGGCCCGAAGCGGCCGTCGACCAGCAGCGCCCAGACGTTGCCGAAGGTGACCTTCCCGGCCAGGTCCTCGATGTCCACCCCGCGGTAGCGCAGCGCGCCACCGTCGCGATCCGGCTCGGCGATCTCGGTGCGGAAGGCGACGACACCCTCCAGGCCCGGCCGGAATCCGTCCTGCTCGGTTTGCTGCACCACGCTGTGCGCTCCTCGTCCGCGAGAGTCAAGAGTTGGGAAAACCTTGCTCCCCTTGTGGCGCACTGGCAACGAAGGTTTTCCGTGTCGTCGGTCACGATTCAGGAACCGATTCAGAAGAAGATCACCTGTTAAGTGCTTGTTTCCGTCCTGCGGTACCGGCGTTTCGTCTGGTAGATCTCACCGGATGCACCTCACGCCCCACGAGCAGGAGAAACTGCTGGTCCACGTGGCGGCCGACGTCGCGCGGCGCCGGCTGGAGCGCGGGGTGGTGCTCAACTACCCCGAAGCCGTGGCGCTGATCACGGACCACGTGCTGGAGGGCGCGCGCGACGGCCGCACGGTCAGCGAGCTGATGGACAGCGGCCGGCACGTCCTCACCCGTGCCCAGGTGCTGTCCGGCGTGCCCGAGATGATCGAGTCCGTGCAGGTGGAGGCCACCTTCCCGGACGGCACGAAACTCGTGACCGTGCACCACCCGATCGTGTGAACCGAGCGCGTGTGAAGGAGTGGCCCGTGCGCCCTGGCGAGATCATCACCGGTGCCGAACCGGTCGAGCTGAACCCCGGCCGCCCGCGCACGACGCTGGTCGTCGTGAACACCGCGGACCGGCCGGTGCAGGTCGGCTCGCACTACCACTTCGCCGCGGTCAACCCCGGTCTGGAGTTCGACCGCGAGGCGGCGTGGGGCAAGCGGCTGGACGTGCCCGCGGGCACGGCGGTGCGGTTCGAACCCGGCGTGGAGCGCGAGGTGACCCTGGTGCCGCTGGCCGGCGCCCGCCGGGTCCCCGGCCTGCGCCCCGAGTGGGCGGGAGACCTCGACCGGTGACGGAGCTCAGCCGCGAGCGCTACGCCGAACTGTTCGGCCCCACGACCGGCGACCGGGTCCGGCTCGCCGACACCGACCTCACGATCGAGGTCACCGAGGACCGCAGCCGCGGCCCGCACGCCGGTGACGAGGTGATCTTCGGCGGCGGCAAGGTGATCCGCGAGTCGATGGGCCAGGGCACCGCGACCCGCGCCGAAGGCGCCCCGGACCTGGTCATCACCGGCGCGGTCATCCTCGACCACTGGGGCGTGGTCAAGGCCGACGTCGGCGTGCGGGACGGCCGGATCGTCGGCATCGGCAAGGCGGGCAACCCCGACGTCATGGACGGCGTGGACCCGGCGCTGGTCATCGGCCCCGCCACGGAGGTCCTGTCCGGCAACGGCAAGATCCTCACCGCCGGCGGCATCGACTGCCACGTGCACTTCATCTGCCCCCAGATCGTGGACGAGGCCCTCGCGTCCGGCCTGACCACGCTCATCGGCGGCGGCACCGGCCCGGCGGAGGGCACCAAGGCCACCACGGTCACGCCCGGCGCGTGGAACCTGGGCCGGATGCTCGCCGCGATGGACCACATGCCGGTCAACGTCCTCTTGCTGGGCAAGGGCAACACCGTCCGCGACGACGCCCTGCGCGAGCAGCTGCACGCCGGCGCGGGCGGGTTCAAGCTGCACGAGGACTGGGGCACCACCCCCGCCGCCATCGACGCCGCCCTGCGCATCGCCGACGAGTCCGGCGTGCAGGTCGCCATCCACACCGACACCCTCAACGAAGCCGGTTTCGTCGAGTCCACCGTGGACGCGATCGCGGGCCGCTCGATCAACGCCTACCACTCCGAGGGCGCGGGCGGCGGGCACGCGCCGGACATCATCCGGGTCGTCTCCGAGCCGAACGTGCTGCCCTCCTCCACCAACCCGACCCGCCCGCACACCATCAACACCCTCGAAGAGCACCTGGACATGTTGATGGTGTGCCACCACCTCAACCCGTCCGTGCCCGAGGACCTGGCCTTCGCCGAGAGCCGCATCCGGCCGACCACGATCGCCGCCGAGGACCTGCTGCACGACCTGGGCGCGATCTCCATGATCAGCTCCGACTCGCAGGCGATGGGCCGGGTCGGCGAGGTCATTATCCGCACGTGGCAGACCGCGCACGTCATGCACGGCCGGCGCGGCGAGCTGCCGGACAACCTGCGCGCCCGCCGGTACGTCGCCAAGTACACGATCAACCCGGCCATCGCGCACGGCATCGACCACGAGGTCGGGTCGGTCGAGGTGGGCAAGCTCGCGGACCTCGTGCTGTGGGAGCCCAAGTTCTTCGGCGTCCGGCCGTCGGTCGTGCTCAAGGGCGGGTTCATCGCGTGGGCCGCGATGGGCGACGCGAACGCCTCCATCCCCACGCCGCAACCGGTCTTCGCCCGGCCGATGTTCGGCGCGCACGCGGGTGCCCGCAGCAGCGTGCACTTCGTGTCGCAGGAGGCCGTGGACCGCGACCTGGCCGACTTGCTCCGGCTGTCCAGGCCCTTGGTGCCGGTGCGCAACACGCGCAAGGTCGGCAAGAAGGACATGGTGCTCAACGACGCCATGCCCGACGTCCGCGTGGACCCGGACAGCTTCGCCGTGCACGTCGACGGCGAACTGGTCGAGCCGCACCCGGTGGCGGAGCTGCCGATGGCCCAGCGCTACTTCCTGTTCTGATGGACCTGTTCTGATGGACCTCGCGGCGCTGATGCTCGCCGACTCCCGCTTCCCGGGCGGGGGTCACGTGCACTCCGGCGGGCTGGAGGAGGCGGTGGCCCGCAAGGCGGTCACCGACCTCCCCGGCCTGCGCCGGTTCCTGATCGGGCGACTGCGCACGGCGGGCGCGTTGAACGCGATCTTCGCCGCCGCCGCGACCCGGGGCCGGTTCGCGGAGCTGGACGTCGAGCTGGACGCCCGCACCCCGTCACCCGCGCAGCGGGCGGCGTCGCGCGTGCAGGGGCGCGGGATCGCCCGTGCGGCAAGGAAAGCGTGGCCCTCCTCGACCCTCGACGCACTCCTGCTGGCCACCCCCGAGCCGCACCACCCGATCATCGTGGGCGCGCTGGTGGGCGAACCCCGAGCCGCCGCGCAGGTCGTCGCCTACCACGCCGTGACCGGTCCGGCCACGGGCGCCATCCGGTTGCTCGGCCTGGACCCGTTCGGCGTCAACGCGATCATCGCGCGGCTCGCACCCGACCTGGAAAGCGTTGTCGCGCAAGCGGAAAAGCACGCCGACACCGCGCCCGAAGACCTGCCCGCGCCCAGCGCCCCCGGCCTGGACCTGCTGGCCGAAGCCCACGACCGCCACCACAGGGAAGAGGTGCGTCTCTTTGTCAGCTGATCACGTCCACCCGGTCAACTTCGACCCCACCGACCCGGGCCACGACCCCCACGACCACGACCACCACCACGGCGCCGTCCGCATCGGCATCGGCGGACCGGTGGGCAGCGGCAAGACCGCGCTGACCGCCGCGCTGTGCCGGGCGCTGGGCGACAGCGTGAACCTCGCCGTCGTCACCAACGACATCTACACCACCGAGGACGCGGACTTCCTGCGCAAGTCCGGCGTCCTGGACGTCGAGCGCATCGAGGCCGTGCAGACCGGCGCGTGCCCGCACACCGCGATCCGCGACGACATCACCGCCAACCTGGACGCGGTGGAACGGCTGGAGCACCGGTTCCCCGGCCTGGAACTGGTGATCATCGAGAGCGGCGGCGACAACCTGACCGCCGTGTTCAGCCGGGGCCTGGTGGAGCGGCAGATCTTCGTGGTCGACGTGGCCGGCGGGGACAAGGTGCCGCGCAAGGGCGGTCCGGGGGTCACGACGGCGGACCTGCTGGTGATCAACAAGACCGACCTCGCGCCGATGGTGGGCGCGGACCTCGTCGTCATGGCGGCCGACGCCCACCGGATGCGCGGCGAGCTGCCGGTGATCAGCCAGTCGTTGGTGGAGACCCCGGACGCGCCCGCGGTGGCCGAGTGGGTGCGCGCCCAGCTGCGCACGCTGGCGACGGTCAGGTGATCGCCACGCGGTGTGACCGACGGCACAGTGGATGGCGTCCCGGCGATTCCGGCGCATTCCGAGGCCGACGTCTCCGCCGGGTTTCGCCCGTGAAAAACCTCTCCGCCGGGGCGTGGCGCACACCACAGGGATTTCGGCGGTGAAGGCGCGGGCACTGCTTTCCGTGCACGCGGTCGACGGCCGGACGGTGGTGGGCGAGATGCGCTCGATGACCCCGTTGCGTCTCGTTCCGCGCCGGGGTGGCGCACGCGCTTTGGTCCACTTGGTGAGTTCCGTTACCGCGCCTTTGGGCGGGGACGACCTGGAACTGGTCGTGCGCGTCGGGCCGGGCGCGCACCTGGAGTTGCGCGGGGTCGCGGCGACGCTGGCCCTGCCCGGTCATCGGCCGGGTGGCAGCCGGGCGGTGGTCCGGGCGGAGGTCGACGCCGGCGGCAGCCTGGACTACGCGCCCGAGCCGACCGTCGTCACGGCGCGGGCGTGCCACGAGGCCGTGTTCCGGGCCGACCTCGCCGCCGACGCCCGGCTGCGCACCCGTGAGCTGCTGGTCCTCGGCCGGGTGGGCGAGCGGCCGGGTGAGCTGGTCAGCACGCTGGACGTGCGGCGCGACGGCCCGCTGGTGCGCCAGACCACCCGCGTCGGCGACCCGGACGTCGACGGCAGTCCCGCGGGCCTCGCCGGGATGCGGGTCCTGGGCACCGAACTGCTGTGCTGGGGCGCGGACGTCCCGGAACCGGTGTCACACGACTGGTGGTCCCTCGTTCCCCTGGCCCGCGGTGGCACTTTGGCGACCGCCCTCGCACCCGACGCGGTGACGGCGGAACGCGCATTGACCCGGGCGCGGCGGAACCATCCCGGATCGTGTGACGGCACGATGACCATCTGATTCGATCTCGAACACGATTCCGTCAGCCGCTTCACACCTACAGTCACGACGCCGGTGGTACTCATCACCACCCAGGCGGTTTCGCGGAGGCGCGGAAAGCCGTACGGTCGCGGGATCGCTTGGTGCCACAAGTGCCTTGCCAGGAAAAACCTGCTCGGGAGGTTCGGGATGTCGGAGACGACGAACATCGCGTTGCCGTCGATGCGCGTGTCTTACGAACAGGGATCGCTCACGGAGAGCGACTTGATGCCGACCTGGCACGAGCAGTTGCAGCTGTGGCTGGACCAGGCCGCCGGCGCCGGCCTGCCCGAGCCGAACGCGATGGTCCTCGCCACCGCCGACCCCGAGGGCCGCCCGTCCTCGCGCACGGTGCTGGCCAAGGGCCTGGACGCGCGGGGGCTGGTGTTCTTCACCAACTACACCTCCGCCAAGAGCCACGACCTGATGGCCACCCGGTACGCCTCCGCCACGTTCCCGTGGTTCGCGATGCAGCGGCAGGCCCACGTGCGCGGCACGGTGGAGAAGGTCGGCCCCGAGGAGACCGCCCGCTACTGGGAGAGCCGCCCGCGCGGCTCGCAGCTGGGGGCTTGGGCGTCGCCGCAGTCCCGGGTGGTGTCGGGTCGGTCCACTTTGGAGAGCGCGCTGAACAAGATCGAGCGCCAGTTCGCCGACGCGGACCGCGTCCCGGTCCCGCCGCACTGGGGCGGCTGGCGCATCCGGCCCGAGGAAGTCGAGTTCTGGCAGGGCCGCCGCGACCGCATGCACGACCGCCTCCGGTTCCGGCTGGGGCGGGACGGGTGGGAACTCCAGCGAGTAGCCCCGTAGGGCTGTTGCGGTAGGGATCGGGCGGCTGGGCGCAGGCCTGGCTGGGTGTGGGTCTAGCTGGGTGCGGCCGGGCGCGGGTCTGGCTGGGTGTCGGGTCTTGGGGCTCGGTGGGCTGGGGTCTTGCTGGACGTTGTTCTGCTGCGGTCCCGTATCCCGCCCTCCGCCCCCGCCAAGCCGCCCCTGCACAAGCCCCAACTGCACCCGCCTGCGGCGGGGCCACCTGCGGCGGCTGGCGCGAAGCGCCGTGGCGCGGAAGCGCGCGGCCACGGCCCCCGGTATCAATTCTACCGGCGAGGACCGACAAAGATCGCGAGCTTCGGCCGCAGCGCCAAGACCGACCGCTGCCGTCGCCGCGCCGCCTAGCAGCCGCCTCCGCGCAGCTGCGGGCGTGGGCTGTGTCTCGGTAAAGAAGTTGTTAGTTGTCGTACGCTAACGAGTGTGAGGAAGCTGCTGGGGAAGGTCGCCATCGACACGCGACCGCTGAAGGTCGTCGCGTACCGGCGCCTGTGGCTGTCCAACGTGGTGACCGCCGTGGGCAGTCAGCTGACCGCCGTGGCCGTGCCCAAGCAGGTCTACGACATCACCGGCTCGTCGGGCTGGGTTGGCATCGCCGCCGGTGTGGCGCTGGTTCCGTTGTTGGTCTTCGGGCTGTGGGGCGGGGCGGTCGCGGATGTTGTCGATCGGCGGAAGTTGTTGGTGGTGACCAACATCGGCATCGCCGTGACGTCGGTCCTGTTGTGGTTGCAGGCTGCGTTCGACGTGCGGAGTGTGTGGCTCGTCATCGCTCTGCTCGGGCTCCAGCAGGTGTTCTTCGCGGCCAACGCGCCCGCGCGTGCCGCGTCCGTGGCGCGGCTGGTGCCGGCGGACATGCTGCCTGCGGCGGCGGCACTGAGCTCGACCGTGATGACCTTCGGCGGGGTGTTCGGGCCGATGTTGGCCGGTGCGTTGATGCCGGTCATCGGCCTGCCGACGCTGTACCTGGTGGACTCCATCGCGCTGACGGCCACGATCTGGGCGGTGTGGAAGTTGCCCCCGTTGCCCCCGCTGGACGGGGTGACCCGGCGGGCCGGGCTGAAGGACGTCGTGGACGGGTTCCGGTACCTGGCCGTGCAGAAGGTGCTGTTGGCGTCCTTCCTGCTGGACATCATCGCGATGGTGTTCGGCATGCCGCGTGCCCTCTTCCCGGAGATGGCCGAGGTGACCTACGGCGACCCGCCCGGCGGTGGGCTCGCGTTGGGGTGGCTGTTCGCCGCGATCCCGTTGGGCGCGATGCTGTGCGGCCTGGTGTCGGGGTGGACCTCGCGGGTGCACCGGCACGGGGTGGGCGTGGTGCTGGCCGTCATCGCTTGGGGCGTGGCGATGATCGGGTTCGGGTTCTCCGACGCGCTGTGGCTGGCCGTGGTGTTCCTGGCCATCGGCGGTGCGGCGGACATGGTGAGCATGGTGTTCCGCAGTGCGATCCTCCAGTCCGCCGCCAGCGACGAGATGCGCGGTCGGATGCAGGGCGTGTTCATCGTCGTGGTGGCGGGCGGGCCGCGGTTGGCGGACCTGCTGCACGGCACCACCGGTGCGGTCGTCGGGCCGGGGGTGGCCACGGCGTTCGGTGGGGTCGCGGTCGTGGTGGCGACGGTCGTGGCGGTGTTCGCGATCCCGGCGGTGTGGCGCTACCGGTTCACGGATTCCCCTGCCACGATCGTGTAATTGCCGGGTGGCCGGCCGGTGCGGCACCCTCGGCCGGGTGCGAAGCGAGTGGCAGGTCGAAGCGGGAGGCGCGCGGCTCGGCGTGGAGGTGACGCGGGGGACGGTGGAGATCTCCCTCCCCGGCGTCGGCGGCACGGTCGCGCTGGACCTCCAGCAGGCGGTGGCGTTCCGGGCGGCGCTGGACGAGGCGGTGGCCGTGGCGCGCATCGACGTCCGCGAAGGGCTGTCACTGCTCTAGGGCAGCGCTGGGCCGTAGTGGCAACATCAAGACTTGCCCAAGGTTCGGTCGATCAACTATCCGGGCGGGGTGTGATCCGGCACACTCAACCGGCATGGCGGAAGCGACGAGCGCACCGGCGCAACCGGAACTGAAACGGGCCATCGGCCCCAAGTTGCTGCTGTTCTTCGTGGTCGGTGACATCCTCGGCACCGGCATCTACGCCCTCACCGGCAACGTCGCCGGCAAGATCGGCGGAGCCCTCTGGTTGCCGTTCCTCGTCGCCTTCGCGGTGGCGTTCCTGACGGCCTTCAGCTACCTCGAACTGGTCGGCAAGTACCCGCGCGCGGCCGGCGCGGCCCTGTACACCAACCGGGCGTTCAAGATCCAGTTCCTGACCTTCATGGTGGCCTTCGCCGTCATGAGCTCGGGCATCACGTCCGCGTCCTCGGCGGCCCTGGCGTTCGGCCGGACCTACCTCCAGTCGGTGATCAAGGAGTTCTTCTCCGACACCTTCACCGTGTCGGCGACCCTCGTCGCCATCCTGTTCATCGCCGGGCTGGCGGTGATCAACTTCCGCGGCGTGTCCGAGTCGGTCAAGGCCAACGTGGTCCTGACCTGCATCGAGCTGTCCGGCCTGGTGATCATCATCGCGATCGGCGTGTGGGCCGTGCTGGCCGGCGACGGCGACCCGAGCCGCCTCACCCAGATCGACCCCGCGCCCGGCCAGCCCGCCCTGGTGGCCATCACGTCGGCGACCGCGCTGGCGTTCTTCGCGATGGTCGGTTTCGAGGACTCGGTCAACATGGCGGAGGAGTGCCGCGACCCGGTCCGGATCTTCCCCCGCGCCATGCTGTGGGGGATGGTCGTGGCGGCGGCGATCTACGTCATGGTGGCCATCACGTCGTCGCTGCTGATCCCGGCCGACGAGCTGTCGAAGGCGGGCAGCTCGGCGCTGTTGCGGGTCGTCCAGGTCGGTGCGCCGGGGTTCCCGCTGTGGATCTTCTCGCTGATCGGCCTGTTCGCGGTCATCAACTCGGCCCTGATCAACATGCTGATGGCCAGCCGGTTGATCTACGGGATGTCCAACGAGCGGATCATCCCGAAGGTGTTCGGCACGGTGCACCCGTTCCGGCGGACGCCGTGGATCTCGATCATCTTCACCAGCGGCGTGGCGGTGATCCTGGTGTCCACGGCGGACATCGCGAAGCTGGGCGGGACGACGGCGCTGCTGCTGCTCGTGGTGTTCACCATCGTCAACATCGCGGTCCTGGTGCTGCGCAAGGAGAAGGTGGCGCACAAGCACTTCCGTGCGCCGACCTGGGTGCCGGTGCTGGGCGCGGTGACCTGCGCCTACCTGGCCAGCCCGTTGTCGGGGCGGCCGGTCGACGACTACAAGATCGCCCTGTACCTGCTGGGTGCGGGGCTGGTGTTGTGGTTGATCAACCGGTTGGTGCACGGGAAGGTCGAGTTCGACGCGGAGAAGTTGTCCAAGTAGGACGGTGGGGGCCTTCCGTCGGTGGCGGGAGGCCCCCGCTCGTTGGTCAGGCCAGGTGGCGGCGCAGTTCGGTGGCGTCGTGGGCGTTGATGATGTCGATGTCGTGGTTGCGCTTGAGTTCCCGTAGGCGGTCCTGGTTGGTCAGGCGCAGGGTGCGGACCTGTTCCATGCGGGTCTGCATGAAGTCCAGCGCGGGCGTGCAGTGCGGTGGGTCGGCCATTTCGCCGTGGTAGAAGTAGGCGTCGCCGGCGTGCAGCAGCCAGCCGGAGTCCGTGTTGACGGCGATGCCGGTGTGGCCCCGGGTGTGGCCGATGAGGGGGACCAGGAGGATGTCCTCCCGGAACTCGCGCACACCCTCGAAGCCGAACCAGCTCTCCCCGTACGGCTGGTGGGTCACCCACTTCGGGCCGTGGGACCACTGCTTGTCCGGGTAGCGCACGGCGTCGTTGCCGCGCTTGTTCGGACGGGTCGCGTTCTCCAGTTCTTCTTGCAGGACATGGACTTCCGCGTGCGGGAAGTCGCGCAGGCCGCCGCCGTGGTCGAGGTCCAGGTGGGTCAGGACGACGTGCCGGACGTCCTTCGGGTCGAAGCCCAGCCGCTCGACCTGGCGGATCGCGGTCTCGTTCTCGTCCAGCGCTGGGCGGGACATCTGGCGCCAGCCCCAGGCCAGGGTCTCGGCCGGGCGGCGGACGTCGTCCAAGCCCAGGCCGCTGTCGACCAGGACCAGGCCGTCGTCGGTCTCCAGCAGGAGGCAGTGGCAGACCAGTTCGGCCTGGCGGAACGGGGAGCCCCGGCCGTCGACGAGCCCGCCGCCGAATGGGCGCATGGTGCCGCAGTTGAGGTGGTGGACCTTCATCAGGACGTCCTTCCGATCAGCGCGGCCAGGCGGGTGCCCACGGCGTGCAGGGGAGCGAGGTCGCGGCGGGTGCGGGCGAGCAGGACCGCGCCCTCGATGGCGGCCAGGGCGACGGTCGCGAGGGCGTCGTCGCCGTCGAGGTGGTCGGCGATGACCTGCTGCCACGAGTCGTAGGCCGAGACGCACGCCTCGCGGATGGGCTCGCTCTCGGCGGAGGCGTCGAGGGCGACCGTGGAGATGGGGCAGCCCTCGCGGAAGTCCGTGCGCTCCAGGCGGTCACCCAGCAGCGCGAGGGCTTTGGTCAGGGCTTCCACGGGGTCCGGGGTGCTCTCGAAGACCGCGCGCAGTGCGGTGCAGAGGTCGTCGGCGGCCAGGGCGATCGCCTCCACGGCCAACTGCTCCTTGCCGCCGGGGAAGTGGAAGTACAGCGAACCCTTGGGTGCGCCGCCCTCGGCGAGGACCTGGTTGAGGCCGGTGGCGTGGTAGCCCTGCGCGTGGAAGAGGTCGGCAGCCGTGCGGACCATCCGCCGGCGGGTGTCGGTGCGGCGTGGCATGACGGGAACTATACAGACTGGTCTAGTTGGTTAGGGGTGACCCGCTACGCTTGATCGATGCTGGAGATCGCCCACGGCGCCGCGCGCGCCGTCATCGACCACGACGGTGCCGGACTCAAGTCCTTCGACGTCGGTGGTGTGCCGTACGTCGAGACCTACGACGGCGAACCGCCCTCGGGCAGCGGCTCGGTGCTCGTGCCCTGGCCCAACCGCGTCGCGGGCGGCAAGTGGACCCTCGACGGCGTCGAGCAGCAGTTGGAGATCACCGAGCCCGCGCGCGGCAACGCCATCCACGGGCTGGTGCGGCGGGCCGTGTGGAACGTCGTCGAGCACACCGGGTCGCTGATCTCGCTGGAGGTCCCGGTCGCCGGCTTCGGCTGGCCGGTCGAACTGCGCACGACCATCACCTACGCGCTCGACGACAACGGCCTGACCGTGTCGCACGGCGTGCAGAACGTCGGCGACGCCCGCACGCCCTTCGGCGTCGGCACCCACCCGTTCCCGCGCGCCGGCCAGTCCGCCACCGACGAGACCTCGATGTCCCTCGCGGCCACGACCGTGCTGCCGGTGGACCCGGACAGCCTGCTCCCGACCGGTCCCGCCGTGCCGGTGTCCGGCGACTACGACTTCCGGGTCGCGCGCCTGCTCGAAGGGGTGCAGCTGGACACGGCCTTCGGCGGCTGCGAGCCGGTCGACGGTTTGGTGCGGCACGTCCTGCGCGGCCCCGGCGGCGGCGTCGAGGTGTGGGCGGACCCGGACTTCAAGTGGGTGCAGGTCTACACGACGCCCGAGTTCCCCGGCCGGGGGCGGGCGGTGGCGATCGAGCCCATGACGTGCCCGCCGGACGCGCTGAACTCCGGCGTCGACCTGCTGTGGCTGGAGCCGGGCGAGTCGTGGGCGGGCCGCTGGGGTTTGCGTCCCCTGAGCTAGGCCGTTAGCGTCGCTAACTATGAACGTCGCTATCACGGGTGGGTACGTCGTCCCGGTTTCGGGCGAGCCGATCGAGAACGGGACCGTCCTCATCCGGGACGGCAAGATCGCCGCGGTGGGCGCCTCCGTCGAGGTGCCCACCGACGTGCCCGTCGTGGACGCCGGTGGCGCGTGGGTCCTCCCCGGTTTCGTGGAGGCCCACGGCCACCTCGGCGTGCACGAGGAGGGCGAGGGCTGGGCCGGCCAGGACACCAACGAGATGACCGACCCCAACGGCGCCCGCCTCAAGGCCCTGGACGCCATCAACCCGGCCGACCTCGGCTTCGCCGACGCCCTGTCCGGCGGCGTCACCACCGCCGTCATCAAGCCCGGTTCGGGCAACGTGATCGGCGGCCAGACGGTGGCCGTGAAGTGCTGGGGCCGGACTGTCGACGACATGCTCCTGCGCGACCCGGTGAGCGTGAAGAGCGCGCTCGGCGAGAACCCGAAGCGCGTGTACGGCGACCAGAAGAAGCTGCCGTCCACCCGCCAGGGTGTGGCTGCGGTGATCCGGGATGCTTTCACCAAGGCCCAGGACTACGCCGCGCGGAAGGCCGCCGCGGACGGTCCGTTCGACCGGGACAACACGCTGGAAGTGCTGTCGAAGGTGCTCGACGGGACCTTGCCGTGGTGCCAGCACTGCCACCGCGCGGACGACATCGCCACCGCGCTGCGCTTGGCCGACGAGTTCGGCTACAAGCTCATCGTCAACCACGGGACCGAGGGGCACTTGGTCGCGGATCTGTTGGCGGAGAAGGGCGTCCCGGTGGTCGTCGGTCCGCTGTTCACCACTCGGTCGAAGGTCGAACTGCGGTCTCGGACGTTGCGGACGCCGGGGGTTCTGGCTCGGGCGGGGGTGGAGATCGCGATCACGACCGACCACCCGGTGGTGCCGATCCACTTCCTGGTGCACCAGGCGACCCTGGCCGTGAAGGAGGGGCTGGACCCGCGGGTGGCGCTGGAGTCGATCACGGTGAACCCGGCGCGGATCATGGGTCTGGACGACCGGGTGGGTTCGCTTGCGGTGGGGCTCGACGGGGATGTGGTGATCTGGTCGGGCGATCCGTTGGACGTGATGAGCCGGGCGCTGCGGGTGTTTGTGGAGGGGCGCGAGGTGTACCGGTGGGCGGACGGCGAGGGCGTGGTGGAAAACCCGTTCTACCGCGAGCCCTAAGCGCCCAGCCACCACCACCCAGCTTCGCTTCCGGCCCCGGCCCCGGCCCCGGCCCCGGCCCCGGCCCCGGCCCCGGCGCCGGCTCCCGCTCGCGCCGCCCGCCACCTGTCCGCCACTGCGGCACCCGCCCCGCCCACGCTTCCGCCGCCTGTCCGCCACTGCGGCAGGCACCGCCCCGCTCCCGCTTGCGCCGCCTGTCCGGCCCACTACTCGACACGGGCGGCCTCCGCTGCGCACCTGCCGCTGTGGGATCCGCGCCGCTGGCGCCCTCCGCCACCCGCCGCCCGCCTGCCGCCGCCCGCCCGCCCGCCTGCCGCCGCCCGCCCGCCCGCCTGCCGCCGCCC
>NZ_JBBEGC010000086.1:0-31187 GCF_037401995.1 Saccharothrix sp. CCNWYY140 | reverse complement strand
AGGCCATACGGGGATGACACAAGCAAGAAGCCCAAGTTGAGTTGTGTCCTCCCCGGCGGACTGCCCGCTCGCCGGCTCCGCCGAAGGACCGGCGCTGCGCGCCGAAGAGCACGCGGTGGGGTGGGCGGGCGGTGGGTGGAGGGTGGGGGCGTGCGGAAGGCGGGGTGTGGGCGGTGGGCGGGGTGTGGGTGTGGGTGTGGGCGGAGGGTGGGGTTTGGGTTGCGGTTGTGAAGGGAGGGTCGTGGAATGTGTCTTGGGGGTACATGGAAGGGCTGGGATGTGTGTGGGTGTCCACATGGTCTCTGGGCCTGGAGGGTGCCTAGCGTGAGCCGCGGCTTGGCGCGACTCGACGATGGTGTCGGTGGAGGAAGCCGTGGTGGGGATTGCTTCGTTTCTGGAGTTGTTGTTGGCGTCTGAGAGTGATGTCGCCGACTTTGATGAGCCGTTGGCTCGGGCCCGTGCTGAGGGGGCTTCGCCTGAACGGGTGGCGGAGTTGGAGCGGGAGCGGGCGTTGGCGTTGCGGGTTCGGGAGATTTTGATTGGGCATCGGCGGCATCAGGCTGAGTTGCAGTTGCTCAACGACACCGCTCATGACCTGGCCGCGCTGCATGACCTTGACGCTGTTCTTCAGGCCATCTCCGATCGGGCTCGTCGTCTGCTGGACTGCGACCTTGCCTACATCAGCTTGAGCGACCGGGATCGGGGGGACAGCTACATCAAGGCCGCCTCGGGGAACATTTCTGGTCGGCTGCGGGAATTGCGGTTGCCCAGTGGCGCTGGGGTGGGTGGCATGGTGGCTCGGACTGGGGCGCCCTACAGCGTGTTGTCCTACCACGAGGACAAGTCGATCATCCACACCGCCGAGATCGATCGCACGGTGCGGGCGGAGAAGATGGTGTCCTTGTTGGGGGTTCCCGTGGTGCTTGGCCGGCATGTCATTGGGGTGTTGTTGGCTGCGCATCGGGAGCAGCGCACGTTCAGTGGGCGGGACGTCAATGCGTTGTCCATGCTTGCCGCGCACGCGGCTGTGGCTATCGACAACAGTCGGTTGTTGGGTGAGGCGCGGGCGGCGGCGGATGAGTTGCGGGTGGCCAATGCGACCATCCGGTCTCATGCCGAGGATCTAGAGCGCAGTGCGGCGGTGCACGAGAGGCTGACCCGGCTGGTTCTCGACGGTAAAGGGGTCGAGGACGTGGTGCAGGCTGCCGCCAACTCGGTCGGGGTTGGGGGCGTGGTGCTGGTTAACCGGGACGGGGTCGTGGTGACCCGCGCTGGGGATGACGCCGGAGTGGAGGACGTTGATCTGGGGGCGGTTGCGCGAGGGGCGCGTGAGGCGGGGTGCACGGTGGTGGCGGGGACTACGTGTGCGGTGCCGATGATCACCGAGTCGGATTACCTCGGGACGATGGTGCTTGTGGGTGCCAGCGCGGTCGGGGACATCGATCGGCGGACGTTGGAGGCGACGGCGTTGGTGGCCTCGCTCGTGTTGGTCACCCGGCAGCGCATGGCCGAGACCGAGGCCCAGGTGCGCGGTGAGCTGCTGGAGGACCTGCTGTCCCCGTCGCCGCGTCGGGACGACCTGCTGCGCCACCGTGCCTCGCTGCTGGGTGTGGACCTCGACGCCAAGCACGTCGTCGTGGTGGCCAAGGTCTGCGGTGGCCGGCGCGATCGCTACCACGCCGCCGCTGCGGCTCTGGCACGCCGTGGCGGTGGGCTGGCGACGTGCCGCAAGGACGAGGTGGTGCTGTTGCTGCCGGGCACCGATCCCGGGCCGCAAGCGCGGATGGTGAGTCGTGAGCTGTCCACGGCGACGCGGCCGGTGACCGCGGGCGCGGCGGCGGCGGAGTGTGTCGAGGACATCGGCGAGGCCTATCGGGAAGCGGCGGACTGCGCACAGGCCATGCTCGCGTTGGGCCGTGCCGGGGAAGGGGCCGACGCCGCCGAGTTGGGCGCGGTGGGTGTGTTGTTCGGCAGCAGGCGGGACCTGGGGTCGTTCGTCGACTCGGTGCTGGGCTGTCTGATCGACTACGACGAGACGCGCGGCGCGGACCTGGTGCGCACGTTGGGCGCGTTCTGCGCGAGCGGCCAGAACATGTCCACCACGGCGCAGGAACTGCACCTGCACGCCAACACGATCGCCCAGCGGCTGTCCCGGATCGGGCAGCTGCTGGGCGAGTCGTGGCGGGAGCCCGACCGGCTGCTGGAGGTGCAGATCGCGTTGCGGCTGCTCAGGATCAGCCGGCCGGAGCTCGTGCGCTGACCGCGCCTACCGGGTGCAGAAGTAGCTGCGCGCGGAGTTCGGGTCGCCCACCCCGAGGTACCGGGGCCAGGTCGGGTACTGGCACAGCGGGCGGGTGCGGCCGGCCGCCGAGGGGTTCTTGTCGGTCACCACCTGGCCGACCGGCGGGCGGTGGCGTTCCACCCACTGCTCCAGCGCCGTCACCGAGTCCCAGCCGGCCGCGAAGGCCGCGTCGACGTTGACGTGGTTGGCGCCGGGCACCAGGTAGAGGCGGGCGAACCGCTGGGTCGTGCCCTTGCCCACCGCTTCCTCCACGCGCCGGAAGTAGTCCACAGCGGACCGGTGGCTGACCAGTTCGTCGGCGGTGCCGTGCACCATCAGCAGCTTGCCGCCGGAGGCCGCGAACGGGCGCAGGTCGGGGTCGTTGACGTCCTGCAACCGCGTCAACTCGCTGATGCGCTGCTGCCACTTGCCGGGGGCGCGCGGGTCCAGGGACAACGAGTCGTAGCCCGGGTCGCGGGTGACGAAGTGCTTCACCCACTGCTCCCAGAACTGCACGCCGTACCCGGCCGTCTTGGGCATCGGGTTGGCGGGCGCGTGGGTGCCCAGGCCCAGCAGCGGTGTGGTCATGTCCGCGCCGGACAGGAACGGGAAACCGGGGTAGCCGCGCTCGCCGCTGCCGATCGGGTAGTCCCACCGCAACGGTTCCGACAGCGCCCGCACGGCCCGGATCTGCGCGTCGGACAGGCACGTGTCGCCGGGGTTCACGCCGTCGGGGCAGCGCAGCGACCGCGGGTCGAACCGGCACCCGGCCTCATCGGAGATCACGCCGTCGCGGACACCGTCACGGCCGTCGCACGCCTGCACTACCGACCGGTACAGCAACGCCTGCTCGGCCGGTCCCGGAAACGCGCCCGGCTCGGCCAGCAGCCGCGCCTGGTAGCCGAAGAACAGGTCCAGGCTGGCCGCGTTCCACGCCGGGTAGGCCGAGATCACGCCGTCGAAGTCGGTGGGCCAGCGCTGCGCGACCGCCAGCGCCTCCCGGCCGCCGCTGGAGCCGCCGGCGAAGAACCGGTGCACCGGCTGTCTCCCGTAGTGCTTGCCGACCAGGAACAGCGCGGCGTCGCGGGTCTTCTTCAGGGCGTCGCCGGCGAAGTTGCGCAACGCCTCGTCGTTGACCGCGAACGAGCCGTCCAGGGACCGGGTCGGGGTGAAGTCGGGCGCGGCCTGGTGGCCGGAGTCGCTCGCGAACGTCGCGTACCCGCGGGCCAGCGGGGTGGGGCGGTCGGCGGGGCCGTAGGGGACGTTGCCCGCGATGTCGGGGATCGTGCCGTCGTACCCGCCACCGCCGAACATCATCGTCTTGTGGTTCCACCGCGTCGGCAGCGCGACCCGCAGGAGGATGTCCGGCGCGGCCGGGTCGACCGGGTGCAGCGCGGCGTCCACCCGGCAGTGCGCGGTCGGACCGTCCCCGAGGAGCTGGGTCGCGGTGACCTCGCCGCCCGAAGTCGGCAGTCCGATCACCGCGGCCGGGATCGCCGTGCCGGTCAACCCGGCGCAGTCCACCTGACCGGTCGTCGCCACGGCCGGTGGGGCGACCAACACCCCACCCACCACCGCCACCACAACGCCTAGAGTTCTCACGATGCCTCCTTCGCCTGGACGATCGTCGCGGGCACGAGCAGGTCGGGCTCGGTGGCGGCCCGCACGTCCTCGACCGTGACGCCGGGGGCCAGTTCGCGCAGCACGAGACCGTCCGGGGTGACGTCGAGGACCGCCAGGTCCGTGATCACCTGGTGCACCACCCGCCGACCGGTGGTGGGCAGCGTGCACGAGTTCACGATCTTCGCCGCGCCGTCCCGGGTGGTGTGTTCCATGAGCACGATGACCTTCCGTGCGCCGTGGACGAGGTCCATCGCCCCGCCCATGCCCTTGACCATCGCGCCGGGGATCATCCAGTTCGCCAGGTCGCCTTCGGTGGAGACCTGCATGGCGCCGAGCACGGCCACATCGATGTGGCCGCCGCGGATCATGGCGAAGGACAACGCCGAGTCGAAGAAGGACGCGCCGGGTGCGACGGTGACGGTCTCCTTCCCGGCGTTGATCAGGTCAGGGTCTTCCTGGCCGTCGACGGGGTACGGGCCGACGCCGAGGATGCCGTTCTCCGAGTGCAGCACGACGTGCTTGTCCTCGGGGAGGTGGTCGGCGATCAGCGTGGGCAGGCCGATGCCGAGGTTGACGTAACCGCCATCGGGCAGTTCACGAGCGGCTCGGGCGGCCATCTGGGCGCGGGTCAGGTTCATCGGGTGGACACCTCGGCCAGGTCGCGGTGACGGGTTTCCTTGGCGGCGAGCACCCCGGCGGTGGAGATGACGGCCGCCACCACGACGTAGATCGTGATGGGCGTGGGGTTGCCGTAGCGGGACAGCAGCGCGGTGGCGATCAGCGGGGCCAGGGAACCCGCGATGATCGACGTGACCTGGTAGCCGATGGAGGTGCCGGAGTAGCGGACCTCGGTGTCGAACTGCTCGGCGAAGAACGCGGCCTGCGGCCCGTACATGGCGGCGTGGGCGATGAGCCCGCCGACCACGGCGAGGGTGAGCAGCCACCCGTCACGGGTGTCCAGCAGCGGGAAGAACAGCAACGCCCACGCCCCCATGCCGATGGTGCCGGCGAGGTAGACCGGCCTGCGGCCGATCCGGTCGGACAGCGCGCCGAAGGCGGGGATGGCGACGAGGTGGACGACGTTGGCCAGCAGCAAGGCGTTGAGCACCAACGCTTTGTCCAGCTTGAGGTACGTGGTGACGTAGGTGAGCACGAACGCGGTGATGATGTAGTAGGAGATGTTCTCCACCATCCGCGCCGAGATGCACACCGCGATCTGCTTGGGGTGACGCCGCAACGCCTCCAACGCCGGAGCCCTGCGCGTCGCCCCCTCCGCAGCCTGGGCACGGTCGCGGGCCTCGGTGAACACCGGAGCGTCCTCAATGGACGATCGAATCCAGTAGCCCAACCCGATCAGCACCGCCGACACCAGGAACGGCACCCTCCAGCCCCAGTCCAGGAAGGCCTCGTCGGGCATGGTCGCCGCCAGCAGCGCGAGCACCGCGGTGGCCAGCAGGTTGCCCACCGGGACACCGGCCTGCGGCCAGCTGGCCCAGAAACCGCGCCACCGCGGTGACCCGTGCTCGGTGACCAACAGCACCGCGCCGCCCCACTCGCCGCCGATGGCGAAGCCCTGCACCAGCCGCAGGACCGTCAACATCACCGCCGCCCACACGCCGACCGAGGCGTACGTGGGCAGCAGGCCGATCGCCGCGGTGGCCACGCCCATCGTCACCAGGCTGACCATGAGCAGTTTCTTGCGGCCCACCCGGTCACCGAAGTGCCCGAACACCAAGCCGCCCAACGGCCGCGCGACGAACCCGAGCGCGTAGGTGAGGAAGGCCAGCATGGTGCCCACGAGCGGATCGCTCTGCGGGAAGAACAACTTGTTGAACACCAGGGCGGCGGCCGAGCCGTAGAGGAAGAAGTCGTACCACTCCACGGCGGTGCCGACCAGGCTCGCGGCCACCACCCGACCCATGCGGGTCGGCGGCGCGGCGGCGGCTGTGCTCATCAGGGACTCCTTTGTCTTGCCTTGCCGGGGAAACGTCACCGGCCGGCGGTGTGCACGGCGCAACGCTAGGTCGGTGTCCGGTGCCGCCCAATGTGGCCGGCCACGCAAAAACCGCGCCGCGCATGTGTGCGGCCACATTGTCGGCCGGACGGGAGTTCGCCCACTGTTGTCCCGCACGACATCGGCGGAAGGGACAGGATGGACAAGCTGGTTTCGACGGCCGCGGCGGCGGTGGCCGACATCCCCGACGGGGCGAGCCTGGCGGTGGGCGGGTTCGGCCTGTGCGGCATCCCCGTGGAGCTGGTCCGGGCGCTGCACGCGCGCGGCACCACCGGGCTGGACGTCGTGTCCAACAACTGCGGGGTGGACGACTTCGGGCTGGGGGTCCTGCTCGCCGACCACCGCATCGCGCGGATGACCAGCTCCTACGTCGGGGAGAACAAGGAGTTCGCCCGCCAGTTCCTCGCCGGGGAGCTGGAGGTCGAGCTGGTGCCGCAGGGCACCCTGGCCGAGCGGCTGCGCGCGGGCGGGGCCGGCATCCCCGCGTTCTACACCGCCACCGGGGTGGGCACCCAGGTCGCCGAGGGCGGGGTGCCCCTGCGCCACTCCCCCGACGGCCGGGTCGAGAAGACCACCCCGGCCAAGGAGGTCCGGCACTTCGACGTCGGCGGCGAGCCGCGCCCGTTCGTCCTGGAGCGGGCCATCACCTGCGACTACGCCCTGGTGCACGCCGCGCGCGGGGACCGGCACGGCAACCTGGTGTTCCACCGGTCGGCGCGCAACTTCAACCCGTTGTGCGCGATGGCCGGGCGGATCACCATCGCCGAGGTCGAGGAACTCCTGGAGCCCGGCGAACTGGACCCCGACGAGGTGCACCTGCCCGGTGTGTTCGTCCAACGGGTCGTGCACGTGGGGGCCGACGTCGACAAGCGGATCGAGCGGCGCACGGTCCGGCCCAAGACGGGGTGAGGTGGTGGACGACGTCGCCTTCCGCCTGCTGGAGCTGCTCGCCGGGGGCGCGCGCAGCGAGGAGTTGGCGCTGGTCGCCGTGGACGACCCGGGCGCGGGTCCGGCGGTCGAGCTGGCGCTGCGCGTCAACACCACCCTGCGCGGCCACCGGCGGCGGGAGGCCGAGCTGGGGGCCCTGTTCGACACCGCGGGCGACCTGGCCCGGCTGCGCGACCCGGACGAGGTGCTGCGGTCCATCGTGCGCCGGGCCCGCCGCCTGCTGGGCGTCGAGCTGTCCTACCTGACGTTCAACGACCCGGTCACCGAGACCACCTCGATGCGCGTCACCGACGGCTCGGTGTCGGAACTGTTCCCCCGGGTCCGGATGCGGATGGGGATCGGTCTGGGCGGTCTGGTCGCGCAGACCGCCCGCCCGTACGCGACCCCGGACTACCTCACCGACGACCGGTTCCACCACAGCGAGCCCGTGGACGCCGCGGTCCGGGACGAGGGGTTGACAGCGCTGCTCGCGGTGCCGCTCACGGTGGGGCACAACGTCATCGGCGTCCTGTACGCGGCCGAACGCACACCCCGGGACTTCACGCCCGACGAGATCGCCCTGCTGTCGTCGCTGGCCGACCACGCCGCCGTCGCGCTGGACAACGCCCGGCTGCTGGCCGAGATCAGCGCCCACAGCCAGGCCGTGGAACGCGCCGAGGAAGCCCACGACAAGCTGATGGACCTCGTGCTGCGCGGCGGGGACCTCTCCGCCGTCGCCGCCGCGATGGCCGGCACGCTGGGCGGCGGCATCGGCGTGTACACCGCCGACGGCGTCGAACTGACCCACGTCGGACCACCGACCGAGGCCCCGGACCCGCACGACGTCGCCGCCTCCCACCACTCCGGCCGAGCGCTGTCCACCCCGGACGGCTGGGTCTGCGCCGTGCAGGCCGGGCCGGAACTGCTGGGCAGCATCGTGCGCAGCGCCGACACCGGCGACCTCGTCGACGCCGACCGCCGCCTGTTCGAACGCGCCGCCGTCGTCACCGCGCTGCTCCTGCTGCTGCGGCGCTCGGTGGCCAAGGCCGAGGACGAGGTGCGCGGCGAACTGCTCACCGACCTGCTCACCGCACCCGACCGCAACCCCTCCGCCCTGGTCGACCGCGCACAACGCCTCGGCGTGGACCTCACCGCGCCGCACGCCGTCCTCATCGCCCACGCCACCGCCATCCCGCGCCGCCGCCTGGCCGGCGCCGCCGCTCAGCACGCCACGCTGATCGGCATCCACGCCGAGCAGGTGGTGCTGCTGGTCCCCGACGGCCACCCCGGCGCCCTGGCCGCCCGCGTCTCGGCGGCACTGGGCGCGGCGACGGGGTGCCCGGTCACCGTCGCGGCGGCCGGACCGGCCCGCGGACCCGCCGACCTCGCCCGCGCCCACGCCGAGGCGAGCCGGTGCCTGCGCGCCCTGCTGCGCCTGGGCCGCGAGGGCACCGGCGCCTCGATGGCCGACCTGGGCTTCATCGGCCTGCTGCTCGCCGACCACGGCGAGCACTCGACGTTCATCCGCCGCACCCTCGGCCCGGTCTTCGACTACGACCGCGAACGCGGCACCGAGCTCCTCCGCACGCTGGAGGCCTACTTCGCGACGGGCGGCAACCCGTCGCGCGCCAAGGACGCCCTGCACGTCCACGTCAACACCGTGGCCCAACGCCTGGACCGCGTCGGCAAGCTGCTCGGGCCGGACTGGCAGTCCCCCGAGCGGGTCCTGGAGATCCAACTCGCGCTGCGCCTGCACGCGCTGCGGGCGACGTGACACCGTCCACCTTCGAACACAAGGGACCATTCATGGCGCTATTCGGCATCGTCGGTGCGGGGCTCATGGGACACGGCATCGCCGCCGCCCTCGCTCAAGCCGGACACCACACGCGACTCCACGACCCGGACCCGGACGTGCTGGGCGACCTGCACGACCGGGTCGAGAGGGCGCTGGAGCTGAGCGGGACCCCCGAAGCGGCGCGCATGGCCGCGCAGGACCTCATCAGCGCCGTACCCGACCTGGACGCCGCCCTGCACCAGGCCGACGTCGTGGTGGAGGCGGTGCCCGAACGCATGAGCGTCAAGCACGAGGTGATGGCGGCGGTCGAGGCGACCGTGCCCGCGCACACCCCGATCTGGTCGAACACGTCGGTGCTGTCCATCACCGAGATCGCCGGCGGCATGCGGCACCCGGAGCGCCTAGTGGGCGTGCACTGGTGGAACCCGGCCCACCTCGTCCCGCTGGTGGAGATCGCCCCCGGCGCCGCGACGGACCCCCGGCTGGTCGAGGCCGCCGAGGAGCTGGTCCTGTCCGTGGGCAAGACGGCGGTCCGCCTGCACCGCGACGTCCCCGGCTTCATCGGCAACCGCCTCCAGTTCGCCCTGGTGCGCGAAGCCCTCCACCTGCTCGACGAAGGCGTGTGCGACGCCCGGACCATCGACGCGGTGGTGCGCGCCAGTTTCGGCCTGCGCCTGGCGGCCGTCGGCCCGATGGAGAACGCCGACCACATCGGACTCGACCTCACCCGCTCGATCCTGGCCAACCTGGCGCCCCACCTGTCCACCGCCACGGAATCGTTCCCCGCGCTGGACAAGCTGCTCACCGACGGCCACCGCGGCCGGACCACCGGCCAGGGCCTGCTCACCTGGACCGACCGCGACGGCGCCGACGTGGCCGGCCGCCTGATCGCCGGCATCCGCCGCAACCTCCCGGCGGGGTGACCACAGTGGAGGGTGTCCCCGGCCACACCCTCCACCGTTCGATGGTGTGGACGTGCACATGGTCGTGGCGATTTCACGTTCGTAACATCGGTGTTGCGGCGTGATCCGAGTCACTTGCCGAAATCCTGCACCCATCCCTGCCAGGAGGCTTTCCCATGTCCACAACACAAGTCCGCGCGGTCCTCCGCGGCCGGAGCGCGGCACTGCTCGCGGTGCTGACCGCCGTGGCGGCTGCCGCGGTGACGCTGGTCGGGGTGTCGCCCCAGGCACGGGCCGACCTGGTCGGCACCGCGGCGGTCGAGCACGACCCGGTGATCATCATCCCGGGCATGACCGGCACCACGGCGAACATGGAGCCGATGAAGAGCAACTTCGTCGCCGCCGGGTGGCGGTCGGACCGCGTCGACACGTGGACCGACAGCACGCGCATGACCGGCGACCTGACCCGCGCCGGGCAGGAGATCGGGCTGAAGGTGGACAGCGTGCTGGCCCGGACCGGCGCCCGCAAGGTCGTCCTGGTGACCTGGTCGGCCTCCACGCTGGCCGCCCGCTCCTACCTCAAGCGCGTGCCCGGCGCGCAGGAGAAGGTGTCGCTGTACTTCTCGATGGCCGGGCCGCACCACGGCACCACCACGGCCTCGATGTGCCAGAACACCTACGTCTCCTGCCGGCAGTTCGCCATCGGCTCGCCGTGGCTGGCCGACCTGAACTCCGGCACCGAGGTCCCCGGCTCCCCCGCCGCCCGCTACACCACCCAGCGCTCCTCCTGCGACTGGAACGTCAACCCCAGCACGTCGGCCGAACTGGCCGGGGCCACCAACCTCCAGACCCCGAGCTGCATCGGTCACGGGAGCTTCCCCAGCGACCCGGGCGTCTTCAACCAGATCAAGAACATCATCATCGAGCACGAGAACAGGCCCACGACGACCACGACCGCACCGACCACCACGAGCAGCTCCACCACGACCACGACCACCCCGCCCACCTCGCCGTGCGCGTCGGTCAACGGCCAGTGGGCCGCCACCGGCCCGTTCGCGGTGACCTCGGCCTCCAACGGGCGTGGCACCACCGTCGTCCGCCCGGTCGCGCTGGGCACGCTCGGCTGCACCACGCACCCGGTCGTGCTGTGGAACAACGGCGCCCGCTCCGGCCTAGGCCGGTACATGCCGCTGCTCAACCACCTCGCCTCACACGGCTTCATCGTCGCCGCGGCCGAGGGCAACACCGGCACCGGCTACGCCATGCTGCAAGGCCTGGACTACCTGACCCTGGAGAACTCCCGCGCCGGCAGCCCGTTCCAGGGCAAGGTCGACCTGTCCGACGTCGGCGCGACCGGCCACTCCTTCGGCGGCGGCGCGGCGGTCGACGCCGGGGCCGACGCCCGGGTCGACACCATCGCCCCGATCTACCCGCTCGCGTTCAGCAGCGCCAGCCGCCTGCGCGGTCCCGCGCTGTTCATCGCCGGTCAGAACGACACCATCGTCTCGCCCACCACCGTCCGCAACACCTACAACCAGGCCACCCAGGTCCCCGCCATCTACGCCGAGCAGCGCGGCGCGGACCACTACGGGATCCCCGACCTGCACGGCACCATCACCGCGTGGTTCCGCCTGCACCTGATGCAGGACCAACAGGCCCGCGGCCTGTTCTTCGGCCCGAACTGCACCTACTGCACCTCGACGTTCTGGTCGGTCTTCCAACGCAACGCCCTGGCCCAGGCCGTCCCCGCCTGAGCCCGGCACCGAGGAGGCGGGGTTCCCCTGGGAGCCCCGCCTCCTCCTGTCGGAACATATTGTCGGCATATCGAAATCCGCATACGCGCCGGCAACACCGCGCTGTCTTGAATGGGCGGCATGACCGGCAGCGAACCAGCACGAACAGCGGTCACCATCTACGGGTGCGATCAGGACGAGGCTGTTCTGTTCCGGGAGCTGGCGCCGCGTTTCGGTGTGCGACCGATCATCACCGACGCGCCGGCGTCCGAGGAGAACGCCGAACTGGCACTCGGGAACCGGTGCGTCAGCGTGGGCCACAAAACCCGGATCACGAACTCCACCCTGCTTGCGCTCCGCCGGGTCGGTGTCAGGTACATCTCCACCAGGAGCGTCGGTTTCAACCACATCGACGTGCGCCACGCGGCGAGCCTCGGCATTTCCGTGGGGAATGTCGCCTATTCGCCCGACAGCGTCGCCGATTACACGTTGATGCTGATGTTGATGGCGGTGCGGAACGCGAAATCGATCATCCGCCGGGCCGATGTGCACGACTACCGGCTGACCGACCCGCGCGGCAGGGAGCTGCGCGACCTGACCGTCGGCGTGGTCGGGACGGGCCGCATCGGCACGGCGGTCCTGGACCGGCTGCGGGGTTTCGGTTGCCGAACGCTGGCCTACGACATCCGCCCCACGGCCGCCGCGGATCACGTTCCGCTCGACACGCTCGTCGAGCAGAGCGACATCATCACCCTCCACACACCGCTGAGCGCGGAAACTCACCACCTCCTCGACGAGCGGCGCATCGACCGGATGAAGCCCGGCACATTCATCGTCAACACCGGACGGGGCGCACTTCTCGACACCGATGCACTCGTGTCGGCGTTGGAGAGCGGAAAGCTGGGCGGCGCGGCGTTGGACGTCCTCGAAGGGGAGGAAGGGGTGTTCTACGCCGATCTGCGGGACAAACCGATCGAGAGCAAGAACCTGCTGCGGCTGCAAGAACTGCCGAACGTCGTGATCAGTCCGCACACCGCCTACTACACGGACCACGCCCTGCGCGACACCGTGGAAAACAGTCTCGTCAACTGCGTGAACTTCGAAAGCGGGAAGCATGGCTAGGTTGAACGTCGGAATCATCTTCGGGGGAAGTTCCGAGGAGCACCCCGTCTCGGTCAAATCGGCGCGAGAGGTCGCGCAGAACCTGGACACCGAGAAGTACGCGCCGTTCTGGATCGGGGTGACCAGGAGCGGCGAGTGGCGGCTCTGCGACGGCCCCGACACCGACTGGGACAACGGCGGCGGCCACCCGGTCGTGCTGTCGCCGGACCGGAGCGTCCACGGGCTGCTCGTGCTGGACGAGGGGAAGTACGACACGATCCGGCTGGACGTGGTGCTGCCGGTCCTGCACGGCAAGCTCGGCGAGGACGGCGCGATGCAGGGCCTGCTGGAGCTGTCCGGCATCCCCTACGCGGGCTGCGACATCCAGAGTTCCGCGCTGTGCATGGACAAGTCGCTGTCCTACATCGTCACCCGCGGCGCGGGGATCGCCACCCCGAACTTCTGGACCGTTCCGGCGGGCGGGTCGGTCGAGCCCGACCGGCTGACCTACCCCGTCTTCGTGAAGCCCGCCCGGTCCGGATCGTCGTTCGGCGTCACCAAGGTGACGCGGGAGGACGAACTGCCGGCCGCGCTGGAGGCCGCGAGGCAGTACGACTCCAAGGTGTTGATCGAGGAAGCCGTGGTCGGCAGCGAGGTCGGCTGCGCCGTCCTGGGCAACGGCGCGGACCTGACCACCGGTGAGGTGGACCGGATCGCCCTGTCCCACGGCTTCTTCCGGATCCACCAGGAGGACGCGCCCGAGACCGGGTCCGAGAACTCGATCGCGATCGTGCCCGCCGACATCCCGGCGGAGTCCCGAGTGCGGGTGCAGGAGACGGCGAAGGCCATCTACCGCGCCCTGGGGTGCCGAGGGCTGGCGCGGGTGGACCTGTTTCTCAAGGAGGACGGGACACTGGTCCTCAACGAGGTCAACACCCTGCCCGGCATGACCTCCTACAGCCGTTACCCGAGGATGATGGCCGCCGCCGGGTTGCCGCTCGGCGAGGTGGTCGACCGCTTGATCTCCTTGGCGCTGGCGGGGAAATGACCATGCAGGACGGTTTCGCCTTCGTGGACGAGCTCGTGCCCGGGATCCGCTGGGACGCCAAGTACGCCACCTGGGACAACTTCACCGGCAAACCGGTGGACGGCTACCTGGGGAACCGGATCGTCGGCACGACCGCCCTGTGCGCGGCCCTGGACGAAGCGCGGGCGAAGGCCGCGACCGAGGGGTTCGGCCTGCTGCTCTGGGACGGCTACCGCCCGCAACGCGCGGTGGACCGCTTCCTGCGCTGGTCGACCGAGCCGGAGGACGGCCGGACGAAACGACGGCACTACCCCAACCTCGACCGGGCGGCGATGTTCGGCCGGGGGTACGTGGCCACCAAATCCGGCCACAGCCGGGGCAGCACGGTCGACTTGACCCTTTACCACCTGGACACCGACGAACTCGCCCGAATGGGCGGCAACCACGACTTGATGGACCCGATTTCACATCATGGCGCACCCGGAACCACGAATGCCGAAGCGAGCAACCGACGGGTTCTCCGGTCGATCATGGAGGACTGCGGTTTCATCCCCTACGAGCGGGAATGGTGGCATTACACGTTGAGCGACGAGCCCTTTCCGGACACCTACTTCGACTTCCCCATCCCGTAGTCGTGCCGGGGTAGCCGGACGACCACGCGGAGCCCTCCGGCGTCCCGAGGTGCGAGCGTGAGGGTTCCGTCGTGGGCGTGGGCGATGCTCTTCACGATCGCCAGGCCGAGGCCGACACCGGCGTGGTCACCGCGGGTGCGCCCGTTGCCCCGCTGGAACGGCTCGACCAGCGTGGACACCACGTGCGGGGCGAGCACCACGCCGGTGTTCTCCACGGTGAGCACCACGTCCCTGTGGTCGACGGTGGTCGTCACCCACACCGCGCCGCCCTCGGGCACGTTGTGCACGATCGCGTTGTGCAGCAGGTTCGTGGTCATCTGGAGCAGGAGGGCGTATGAGCCCACGGTGGGCGTGAAGTCCCCCGAGGTGTGGATGGGGAGGCCGCGTTTCTCGGCGAGGGGCAGGAGGGTCTCGGCGGCTTCCTCGGCCAGCAGCGACAAGTCCACCGGCTCGTGGTTGAAGGACCGCTGGTCGGCGCGGCTGAGCAGCAGCAGGGCCTCGGTGAGGTCGATCGCGCGGGCGTTGACGGCGTGGAGGGTGTCGACGAGCTCGGCGGCCGGGCGGTTCGGGTCGTTGCGGGCCACGTCCAGGAGGGTCTGCGTGATCGCCAACGGGGTGCGCAGCTCGTGGGAGGCGTTGGCCGCGAACCGCCGCTGCTCGGCGACGTGGGCCTCGAGCCGGGCCAGCATGGCGTCGAAGGCGTCGGCCAGCTCGCGGAACTCGTCCCGGCGGCCCCGCAGCCAGATCCGGTGGGACAGCGAGCCCTTCTCGGCCAGGCGGGTGGCGTCGGTGATGCGCGCCAGCGGGGTGAGCATCCGCCCGGCCAGCAGCCACCCGCCCACCAGGCCGAACACCAGCAGGCACACCAGTGCCACGGTCACCCTCGGGGCGAAGGCGCGCCAGAGGTCGTAGCGGTCGGGGCCGAGCAGCACGAAGTTGCCGGGCGGGCGGAACGTCTCCTCGGGGACGTACCGCAGCAGGAACACCCACACGACCGCGAGCAGCAACGCGCCCGCGACCATGAGGAACCCGGCGTAGCTGAGGGTGAGCTTGAGGCGGACGCTCAACCCGGGCGCCCTAGTCACGCTCGCCGCCGGTGTCGATGCGGTAGCCCACGCCCGGGACGGTGGCGATCACCCAGGGTTCGCCGAGGCGCTTGCGCAGCGCCGACACGGTGATGCGCACGGCGTTGGTGAACGGGTCGGCGTTCTCGTCCCACGCCCGCTCCAGCAACTCCTCGGCGCTGACCACCCCGCCCTCGGCGGCGACGAGCACTTCGAGCACGGCGAACTGCTTGCGGGTCAGCGCCACGTACCGGCCGTCCCGGTAGACCTCGCGCCGGAACGGGTCCAGCCGCACGCCCGCGATCTCCCGCACCGGCGGTCTGCTGTGGGCGCGTCTGCGGTCCAGCGCCCGCAGCCGGAGCACGAGTTCGCGCAGGTCGAACGGCTTGGTGAGGTAGTCGTCCGCGCCGAGCGAGAACCCGGAGGCCTTGTCGTCGATCCGGTCGGCGGCGGTGAGCATGAGGATCGGCATGCCGGTGCCGGAGGCGACGATCCGTTCGGCGATCTCGTCCCCGGAGGGACCCGGGATGTCGCGGTCGAGCACGGCGATGTCGTAGGTGTTGACGCCCAGCAGCTCCAGCGCGGTGTCACCGTCCCCGGCGATGTCCGCCGCGATCGCCTCCAGGCGCAGCCCATCCCGGATGGCCTGCGCCATGTACGGTTCGTCCTCGACGATCAACACACGCATGACCTCAATGCTACGAGCGAACGCATATCGCCGGCATATCGGGAACCGCATACGTGCCGGCAACAGCACATTGCTTTTACTTGCCGCATGGGTGGAATAGACATTCCCCGGGGTGACGGCGCCCTCCCCGACAAAGTGACCGTGTTCGACGACTATCCCGGTGTGACCAATCTCGACCCCGACCTGCTCCGGGCTTTGCGAAGAGCGGCGAGCGATGCCGCCGAAGACGGTGTCAAATTCTTCGTCAACAGCGGATGGCGTTCCCGGGAATACCAGAAAGGGCTCCTTCGGGAGGCGGTAGCCAGGTACGGGTCGGAGGAGGAAGCCGCCCGGTGGGTCGCCACACCCGACACGTCCCCGCACGTGGCCGGGCACGCGATCGACGTCGGCTTCGAAGCCAGGGCTTGGCTGGCCGAGCACGGTGCCCGGTACGGCCTGTGCCAGATCTTCGCCAACGAGCCCTGGCACTACGAACTGCGCCCGGAGGCCGTCACCGACGGCTGTCCTCCCCTGTACGCCGATCCGTCCCAGGACCCGAGGATGCGCCGGTCGTGACGGTGATCGTGCCGCCGTCGGCCCACTCGACCGCCACGCCGGGCAGGCCGCGCGTCCAGTCGCGGGCGAGGTGGCGGAGCTGGTCGCGGTCGGATGGGGTGCGGCCCAGGCCGATGGCGTGGTGGGTGGTGCCGTCGTCGGTCACGGTCGGGTGGGGCCAGGCGTGCGCGTCGCGGACGCCCGCCGCCTCCAACGCCGCCAGCAACGCCCGCAGCCGCCCCCGGACCCGGCCGGTGGACGCCTCCGGTGCCGTCACCACAGCCCACGCGGCGTGCCGGCGGTGCAACGGCGGTCCCTCCGCCCACGGCTCACCGCCGGCCCGCACGACCTCCCAGGCGTCGTACAGCTCCTGCGTGAGCAGGTCCCGCATCCCCTCCCCGACCTGCTCGGTGCACAACCGGTGCGGCGCGGAGGGCGTCACGACCGACACCGTCGTCGATACGTCCACTGTGGACGAGATGGTGATCTGGTCCCGCCAGTCCCACGCCGCCCACGTGCCGAAGAAGTCCGCCAACAGGTCGGTGCGCTCCGGCGCGTCCACCACAGTCCGAGCGGCCAGCACCGCCCAGCCCAACCCCGGCACCCCGCCGTGCGGAGCCGAGTCCAGCCCTCGCGCCCGAGCCCAGGCCTTCACGCGCAACGCCAGCCATCGGAACTCGGGGTAGCGCTCGCCGACGAACGCCACCACCGCCTCGGCGTCACTCACCGCGCTCAACGCCACCGCTGCCGCCGGGTCCAGCTCAAGTCGACGGTCCACTGCCGACTCCGGCTCCACGTCGCCACTCCCGACGACGGCGAGGTCCACGTCCGTCCCGCCGACCCGCATCCGCAACCCCGGCACGCGCGCACCCACCACGGGCCGCACTCGCGTCGCCCCCGGCACCACGACCCGCCGGAGGTCCGCCACCCCCGGCACCACCGCGACCAGGTCCAGGTCCGCCCCGGCCAACGCACACCCCATCCGCCGCGACCCCACGACATGCACCACCGCACCGGGCACCACCACCGGCGCAGCCTCATCCGCACCTCGAGGCTCGACCCCGGGCAGGGCGTGCCGGCGATGCGATGACACCACCGGCTCCCCCACCTCGACGTCGACCTCGACGCCGTAGTGGTCGGACACGAAGTCCGTGGTCCCGCGCAGCACCGCCCGGCGCGCGCCCACGTCACCGCGCAGGAACACCCGGTCCAGCCGCGCGGCCCGCCCGGACAGCGACGACACCGCCGCCAGCGGGTTGGCCACCGGGTCGAACGTCGGCGTGTCGGTCCCGCGGACCTCCAGCCAGGCGTCCCGGACGCCGAGCACCCGCACGGGCGCGTCACCGCCGTCGTTGAAGTCCCCGACCAGCACCACCGGGCAGTCCACTTCGGACAGTCCGTCCGCCAGGTCGGCCAGCTCCGCCGCCCGGCGCTCGTCCCCGCCGGAGTGGTCGCTGGTCAGGTGCGTGCCCGCGACCACCACCGGCCCGGCCGCGGTGTCCAGCACCAGCGCGGTCACCGCCTTGTGCGGACCCAGCGCGTGCCGGCCCGCCTCCAGCACGGGCACCCGGGACAACAGCAGCAGCCCGCACTCCTCCACGTCCCGCCCGGCCGGGTCCACGTCCACGGCGTACCGCTCCTGCACCCACGGCTCAGCCAGCAGCATCGTCAGCAGGTCCCGTTCGACCTCCTGCAACGCGATCACGTCCGCGTCGGCCCGCGCCAACTCCGCCAGCAGCAGGGGACGGCGGCGCGCGGTGTCGATGCGGTCGCGGTCGAAGCGGTCCCACAGGGTGTTCCAGGTCAGCACCCGCAGCCGCGCCGGCGCCACACCGTCGCCGCCGCCCGGCCGCCAGCCGCCGTCCCACGAGAAGGTCCGGCTCGCGGTGAAGAACGGCGCCCGCAGCCGCCGCGCGACCCGCGCCCGACCGGCGCCCGAGGTGTCGACGCGGTCCAGGCCGGTGGCGCGGTCCCACACGAGTTCGCCGTCCGCCTCGACGAACAGCACCCGGTGCCACGGCACGTCCCCACCGGGCACGAACGACGGCAACGGCACCCGTTTCGGCGCGGCCCCGCGCACCGCCACTCCCAGCACGAACCGCGCCGGGTCGAAGCGCGCGTCCCACCGCACCCGGTGGTAGACCTCCTCGCTGGTGCGCATCACACCTCCCCGGCCACGTCGGCGACGGTGGCATTCCAGTCGACGTACCAGGTGCGGTGGGCTTCGCCCGGGTACGGCGGCGAGAACCGCGCCCACTGCGCGGCCACCACGTCCGCCGGGACCCGGTGCTCGCGTCCGGCGTTGCGCCGCGCCGCCGTCTCCTCGTCCACCACCATCGCCGCGTGCGTGACCAGCGCGCCGTGCCGCTCGGCCACGTCACGCAGCACCGACCGCTGCGGCCGGTTCAACGACGTGGCGTCCCACACCACCGTGCCGCCCCGCGCCAGCGCCGCGTCCAGCCGCCGCAGACCCTCGCGCAGCACGTCCCCGTTCGCCCGCTGGTCGGACCGCGACCCGCGTGCCGCCCGCAAGTCGTCCAGGCACACCACGTCGTCCACACCGTCGAGGCCGCGCACGAAGGTGCTCTTGCCCGCGCCCGCCGGGCCGCACATCACCACCAGCCGGGGGAACTTCCCGTCCCGCCACCGCCACGTCAGCGCCGCCGCCTCCTCGACGGTGCGCACCCGCCCGTCCGCGAACGCCTCCCGCGCCTGCGCCCAACACCGGTCACCGACGTCGCCCGCGCCCACCGCCTCGCGCAACCCGGACCGCAACCACCCCAACGGGTCCGCGCCGAGCAACCCGCTGTCCTCGGCGTGCAGGGCCGACCAGGCCACCTGGTCGCGTTCCTCGTCCGTCCGCGCCACCGCCCGCGCGACGGCGTGCAGCACACCGACGTCGACCGCCACGCCCAACCGCACCAGGCCCGCGCGTCGCTCGTCGTCCGGGAACGGGCGGTGCAGCACGCGGCTCAGCCCCACCAGGTCCGCGACCCGCCGCGCCAACGGCATCCCCGACGGGGCCAGCCGGAACAGCAGGCGCGTCCGGGACACGTCGTGCAGCAGCGCGGCCAGCACCCCGGCCAGGCGCGTGTCACCGTCCCGGTCCGGCAAGTCCAGTCGTGCCAACGCTTCCTCGTCCCCGCTGTCCGCGCCCACCGCGGCGAGCAGCCCCGGCACGTCCACCGCCAACCCGGCCCGCACGTCCCACAACGCGCCCGCCGCGCCCCGCCCGTTGGGCACGACCGGGGCGTGCATCCAGTGCTGGTCCGTGCGCACGTGCTCCCGCCGCACCCACTTGGCTACCCGGTGCGCGAACGCGGCCCGCTCGAACCCGTCCACCGTGCGCACGACGTACCCCTCCTGGCGGGACAGGTCCAGCCGCAACCCGCGCAGCGCCCGCTCGTCGAACACGCCCCGCCACAGCACGCGCGGCACCGGCACCCCCAGCCGCCGCGCAAATCGGACCGTGTCGTCCCACGCGAGGCAGCGGTCGCCGTCCCACACGGAGAAGGCGTAGAACCAGCTGTCCAGGTCGTCGTAGGCGATGGAGTGCCGTGCGAACAGGTTCTCCCCGCACACCCGCCACCCCACCGGGAGCCGCGCCGCGACGGCGCCGTGCAACGCCTTCACCCACGCCCGGGACGGGTGGTGCGCCGAGTCCAACGACCGCGCGTGCACCCCGTCCCGGTAGAGCGTGGTGTTCTCCCCGTCCAGCTTCTCGGTGACCACGACCTCGCGCCCGGCCAACCCGTCCAGGTCGGCCAGGCGCACGTCGTCCGCCGTCGCACCGGGCGACCAGGGCAGGTGCGACGTGCGCGGATACCGGACCCACATGCTCCCACCCTCCCCTCGACGACCGCGCGATCGTAGGAGCGCGCCGGAGGGTGGTTCCAGCCAATATCAGGCTTCGGTCCTGAGCAACCACAACGGCCACACGCTGAACCCCAGGAACCCGACGAACCCGACCAGACCGCCGATCCCGAAGCCGATCCACTGGGCCGTCGAGCCCCAGGGCAGCAGAAGGGACGCGAGCACGACGGCCAGCCCGGCGAAGTAGCCCAGCGACACGACCGTGCCCAGGCGGGCGGCCCGACGCGGCAGCCGCACCCTCCTGCACACCAGCAGCACCCACCCGATCACCAGGGCGATCCCGGCGGTCACCGGCACGACCTGCACCTCGAACGGCAGCACGTCGGCGACCAGCAGCACCTGCAACACCACCACCCCCGCCATCGCGGGCACACCCAGCAGGACGCCGCGCCGGAACGCCACCGCCAACGGCACCAGGGCGGCGAACTGCACCGCGACCAGCACGTCGTTGGCCGGCCCCAGCCACCCCGTCCCGTGCGCGCCGGGCTGCCACGGCTGGTCGACGGCGAAGAACAACACCAACAACACGTCCGCGCCCAACCCGGCCACCCCGGCGACCAAGGCCCACCCCCACACCCCGGCCACCCCGCCGACACCCCGCACCCCACCCAACCCGCCGGTACCCCACGCCCCGCCGAGCCCGCCGGCACCCCGCACCCCGCCTGCACCCCGCGCCCCACCCCGCCCGGCGACACCCCGCACCCCGGCCACCCCGCCGGCACCCCGCACCCCGGTCAACCCGGCGGCATCCTGCGCACCGCCCTGCCCGGCGGCCACCGCCGCGCCGCCCTCCGGCCCGACCGGCGGTGTGGACAGTTCGTAGTCCTTGCGTGCATTCATGGTCGGTCTCCTTTCCCTCCGCCGGCCATGCTCGGCCGCCTGCGGCACCGGCGGAACGTGGTCCAGGCACACCGTCCGCGTGGAGGAAAACCGCGGGCCAGGGGCGGGGTTGTCCCCGTGGCGGGCGGGATCGGCGGGGCACACAATGCGGTCGTGCCCTCCCCGCACCGCCTCGCGTGGTACGCGGCCACCGCCCTCGGCGGTGCCGGGCTGGTGGTCGCGGTGGTGGCCGGGTTCGTGGCCGCCGGGGCGCACGGGGTGGTCGGCGGGCTGACCTGGGTGGTGCTGGGCATCGGGCCGCTGTTCGGCGTGGCGGTGTGGCTGGCGCGGCGGCGTCCCGAGCACCCCCAGGCCCGCCGGATGCTGCTGATGAGCGCCGCGCTGGCGGTCAACGCCGGGCTGGAGGCGCCGATCCGGCAGGCGGTGCAGGACCGCGGCCCCGGCGAGTGGTTCTGGGCGGCCAACCTGCTCTACCAGTACACCGGGCTGGTCAGTCTGGTCGCGGCCGTGCTGCTGCTGGCCTCGTTCCCGGACGGGGTGGTGGAGCGGCCGTGGCAGCGCCGGGTGCTGGGGCTGGTGTGGTGGCACCTGGCCCTGCCCCCGCTGCTGCTGCTCACCCGGCGCGACCTGGTGGTCGACGCCTACCTGCTCGACCCTCCCCCGGTCGTGCCGAGCCCGTTCACCGTGTCGTGGCTGGTGCCGTTGGGCGGGCCGTTGGAGAGTGTCTACCTGCACTACTACGGCGCGTTGGCGCTGGTCAGCGTGCTGTTCGTGCGGTACGTCCAGGCCGAGGCGGCCCAGCGTGCGCGGATGCGGTTGCTGGTGGTGACGACCATCGGACTGGTCGTGGCGTTCGGGCTGTCGGTGGCCGTGGAGGACCGGGTCCCGGACCGGTGGGTCGGGGTCGTCCGGGCGGCGGCGGTGGCGTTCCTGCTGATGGTGCCGGTGAGCGTGGTCGTCGGGATCGTCCGGCACCGGCTGTACGACATCGACCTGGTGGTGCGGCGCTCGGTGGCGTTCGGGCTGCTGTCGCTGGGCATCGCGGCCGTCTACGTCGGGCTCAGCGCCGCGCCCGGCCTGGCGCTGGGCGACCAGGTGCCGGTGGAGTTGGCGGTCGTGCTGACCATCGGCGCGGCGGCGGTGTTCCAGCCGTTGCGCCACCGGCTGGAACGGCTGGCCGCCCGGCTGGTGTTCGGCGAGCGGGTCACCCGCTACGAGCTGGTGACCCGGTTCGGCGCGGCGCTGGAGCAGACCGTGGAGCTGGGCGACCTGCTGCCGCGCCTGGCCGAGACCGTCCACACCGGACTGGGCGCGGAGTGGGTGCGGGTGGAGCTCCCCGGCGCGCACGCCGTCGCCGGGCAGCCCTCGGGGCCGCCGGACCTGGTGGTGCCGCTGGAGCGCGCCGGGGAGCCGCTCGGCCGGATCGAGTGCGGGCCCAAGCGCGGCGGGTACCGGCCCGCCGACCGGGAACTGCTCTCGACCCTGACCGCCCAGGCCGCGACCGCCATCGCCAACGTCGGGCTCACCGCCCGGCTCGCCGAGCAGGTCGACGAGCTGGCGCTGTCGCGCGCCCGGATCATCGCCGCGCAGGACCAGGAGCGCCGGCGCATCGAGCGGGACATCCACGACGGCGCCCAGCAGCAGATCGTCGCCCTGATGATGAAGATGCGGTTGGCGCGCAACCAGCTCGGGCGGGGTGAGCGCACCGCCGACGACGTGCTGGAGGAGCTGCGCGCCGACACCCGTGACCTGCTGGCCGACCTGCGCGAACTCGCCCACGGCATCCACCCGCCGGTGCTCGGCGACCGCGGCCTGGTGGCGGCCGTGGAGGCGCGGGTGGACCGGTTGCCGCTGGCGGTGATCGTGCGGGCGTCGCCGGGGCTGCGCGAACGCCGCCTCGGCCCGGACGTCGAGGGCGCGGCGTACTTCGTGGTGTGCGAGGCGTTGACCAATGTGGTCAAGCACTCGGCGGCGTCGGCCGCGTCGGTGGACCTGTCCACTGTGGACGACTGCCTGGAGGTCGAGGTGCGCGACAGCGGTGTGGGACTCGACGGGGGCGGCGGCCAGGGGTTGACCAACCTGCGCGACCGGGTCGAGGCGCTGGGCGGGCGGCTGAGCGTGTCCGGCGCGGCGGGCGCGGGCACGACCGTGCGCGCCGAACTGCCCGTCGGTGCCGGTCATGGGTGACCGGCTGCGCGTGGTGATCGCCGAGGACAACTACCTCGTGCGCGAGGGCACCCGCCGGCTGCTGGAGGACTCCGGCGAGGTGGAGGTGCTCGCGGCCGTCGGCGACGCGGCGGACCTGCGCGACGCCGTGCGCCGGCTGAAGCCCGACGCGGTGCTCACCGACATCCGGATGCCGCCCGGCCACCACATGGAGGGCATCGAGGCCGCGCACGCGATCCGGGCCGAGCACCCCGGCATCGGCGTCGCCGTGCTCTCGCAGCACACCGACGAGAGCTACGCGTTCGCCCTGCTGCGCGACGGCACCGCGGGCCTGGCCTACCTGCTCAAGGACCGCCTCGGCGACCTGGAGGACCTGGTCCGGGCGCTGCGCGAGGTGGCGCGCGGCGGTTCGGTGATCGACCCGGCGGTGGTCGAGGCCCTGGTGGGCCGCCGCACCCGCGCCGCCGGCTCGTCCCTGTCCGCCCTGACCGCGCGCGAACTGGACGTGCTGCGCGAAATGGCCCAGGGCAAGACGAACACCGGCATCGAGCAGGCGTTGCACCTCTCCTCGTCCACGGTGGAGAAGCACGTCAATGCGATCTTCGGCAAACTCGGCCTGGCCGACGAGCCCGTGCACCGCCGGGTGGCCGCCGTGTTGGCGTTCCTGCGCCTGGACACCACTCGCGACCCGCCCTGAGTCGTCGGTGCGCACGGCCCCGCGTCTGGGATGATGCCGCGGACCCGAACCCCCGCGGAGAGCGCCCGATGACCGATTTCCAGCACGCCACGGTGGTCGTCGACGACGGCACCCCGATCGCCTACCACCGCTGGGAACCCGACCCCGGGGTCGAGGCGCACCCCGTCCCGGTCGTGCTCCAGCACGGGTTCAGCGCGAACGCCCTCCTCGACTGGGCCGCTCCCGGCACGGTCGCCGCGCTCACCGCCGCCGGGCGGTCCGTCGTCGCCGTCGACGCGCGCGGGCACGGCGGGTCCGGCAAGTCCGCCGACCTCGCCCGGTACGGCGAACAGCGGATGGCGCGGGACCTGCGCGCGGTGGTCGACGCGTTGGACGTGCCGGTCTTCGACCTCGTCGGGTACTCGATGGGCGCCGTCATCGCCCTGCTCGCCGCCGCGCGGGAGCCCGCCGTGCGGCGGTTGGTCGTCGGTGGGGTCGGGGCCGGGGTGGTCGAGGTCGGCGGGGTGGACACCCGTGCCCTGGGGAACGACGTCCTGGCGGAGGCGCTGCTCGCCGAGGACCCGGGCGACCTGCCGCCGGGGGTCGCGGAGGTGCGCGCGTTCGCCGAGACGGCCGGGGCGCACCTGCCGTCGTTGGCCGCGCACGCCCGTTCCGTGCACCGGGACGGTGTCGACCTGGCCGCCATCACGGCAAAGACCCTCGTCCTCGCCGGCTCCGACGACCCGCTCGCGGTGCGTCCGCACGTGCTCGCCGAGGCGATTCCGGGTGCTCGTCTGCGGCTGGTCCCGGGCACGCACGACGTCGTGGGGAGCAGCCCGGAGTTCCGGTCCGCGATCGTGGACTTCCTGCGCGACTGAGCCCCAGGCGCTTGATCACCACCCGTCCGCAGCGCCACAGTGACCGACGACAGGCTTCGGTCCGCACGCGTCCGGGAGGTCCCGACCCATGACCACGCCGCTGCCCGACGACCACCCGCTGGGTCCACCGCCGCACGAGCAGTCGTGGGTCCGCGTCGCCCAGGACCTGGCCACCGGCTTCGCCGCCACCACCGACGAGTTCGACCGGACCGCCGCGCTACCGGTCGAGAACCTGCGGGCCCTGCACGCCAGTGGCCTCGACCAGGCCATCCTGCCGAAGGAGTTCGGCGGCCAGTCGCTGAGCTACCGCACCGTCGGGGCGGTCCTGCGCGTCCTCAGCGCCGCCGACCCGTCCACCGCCTGCCTGTGGCTCATGCACATCGGCGCGGCCGAAGGGCTCGTGCAGCACTCCACCCCCGAGGTGGCCCGCTACTACGCCGACGAACTCACCGCCGGCCGCCGCTTCGCCAACGCCCTGTCCGAACCCACCGGCGGCAACCAGTTCCTCACCCCGCAACAGGTGGCCGAACCCGTCGACGGCGGCTACCGGCTCACCGGCGCCAAACGCTTCGTCTCCGGCTGCGAGATCGCCGACCACTTCCTCATCAACGCGCTGGTGGACGGTCAGCCGACCCTCTTCGGCCTGGAACCCGACCACACCGTGACCTTCCAGCCCCAGGACACCCTGGGCCTGCGCGCCACCCGCAGCCACCTGATCACCCTGGACAACACGGTCCTCCGCGCCGACCGCCGCTGCCCACCGGCGCAGATCCCCAAGCCCAACCACATCGCCGCCGGCCTGGCCCACCTCTCCGTGGGCATCGCCGACACGGCCCTGAACACCCTCATCGACTACGCCCGAACCCGCACCCTGCCCACCACCGGCAACCCGCTCGCCGCCGAACAACACCTCCAGTTCGAGGTGGCCAACGCCGTCCTCCAGCTGGAGGCCGCCGCGCTGGTGGCCCACCACTCGTCGTGGCTGGCCGACCAGAACTCCCCCCACTTCCTTCCGTCGACCCTGCGAGCCAAGCCCACGGCCAACCGCGCCGCCCGCGACATCGCCCAACTGTGCCTCCAGGTGGGCGGCGGCTCGGGTTTCGTCAGCACGTCACCGATCCAACGCATCTTCCGGGACGCCCAAACCGGCTGGCTCATGGCCCACTCGGTGGAGTTCTGCCTCAACCACATTGGCACCATGACCATGCAGGACCGGGCACCGGTTGATCCTGCCGGGTGAGGGGGTGGCTCGATCAGGTGAGCGGCCTTGTTGCGGCCCCTCGCCGAAACCGAGACTTGGGTCCCATGAGTTCCAGCGAGAACGACCTGCTGCTCGGCAAGATCAGCCGAGGCTTCGACCAGCTCGACGCCGATGGTGACGGACAGCTCGGCGAGCAGGACCACGTCCTCATGGGTGAACGGGTCGCGGCCGGGCTCGGGTACGCGGCCGGGTCGCCCGAGGAGCGGCGGATCGTGGACATGTACGTGCGAGTGTGGCGGGACGTGCACCTGCCCCACCTCCCGGCCGGGGCGACCACCATCAGCCGCGCCGACTTCATCTCCTCCACCCGCGACCTGGCCGACGACCCGGACGCCGCCGACGCCACCTTGGGCGCGGTGGCGCGGGAGTTCCTCAAGATCGCCGACATCGACGCCGACGGCCGGGTGACGCCGGCCGAGTTCCTGACCTTCCAGCGCGGCCACTTCCCCGGCCTGCCGGAGCAGGACGCCGAGATCGCCTTCACCCACCTCGACACCGACGGCGACGGATACCTGTCCCCCGACGAGTTCGTCCGGGCCACCATCGACTACTGGACCAGCACCGACCCGGACTCCCCCGCCAACTGGTGGATCGGAACCTCGACCCGCTGATGACCTGACCTGCGGTGATGTCCGGAGGGGCAGGCGGAAGCTCCCTTGTGGGCGGCCCGGTGGCGGTGGTCGTCGAGCCATGCTCGGGTCCATCGTGGAGGGTCTTGGGGGGAGGGACCGTGTGGCGGAAACCGCGGGGTGGGCAGCGGGGTGATCCGAGCCGGGGGGCGGCGCGCGACGGGGCCGAGGTGCCGTTGCGGAGTCGGATCGGGAATCGGGCGTTCACGATCGCCGTGCAGCGGGGGCTGCTCGGGGATTCGTACCGGTTCCAGGTGAAGAGAGCGAGGTTCCTGGCGATCCTCGGCAGCACGTCCGATGGGCGGCACGCTCTCCAGGTGCGGGACGACCACGGCATCACGTTGTCCTGGGTCGACGGTGGTGCGGCGTCCTACGACGGCGACTCCCGCTGCACCCTCAACCTCAACATGGACGCGGGCCGGCTGGCCGGCTACTTCGTCCACGAGATGCACCACGTCGAGCGCAAGAAGTCCGGTGCCTCCCCCGACGCCGACGCCTCGCCCGACGAGAAGCAGTACGTCGACCGCATGGTGGACGAGGAGATCGAGGGAACCGTGCTGGGCTTCCAAAGCCGAATCGGCCAGACCGGTCCCCTGATGCCCGGCGAGGAGTTCTACCGAACCGCGTACCAGGACGCTCGGGACCGTGCCCAGGAGAGCGGCGCGGACGCCACCGCGGCGGACGAGGCTGGACGAGCGGCCGGGCGGCGCACGGTGGGGCAGCTCATCCGCCCGTCCGACGGGTCCTGGCCGCGGATCGCGCCCAACACCTTCGAGTCCTACGAGATGTACTACCACCGGGTCTGGCGCAAATCCCACCAAGTCCGTCGCTGACAACATCCGTGATCTCGGGTTCGCGAAGGCCGGTGGCCGCCTAGGATCGGCCTCATGGCAGAGGTCATCGACTACGCGTCCCCCGGCCCCTTGACCAGCCTTGACGGTGTGGATCCGCGCGCGCTCGAGTCGGTCGCCGCCGATCCTGTCGACATCTGCCTGCCGGTCCACGACCTGGTGATCCAACCCACCGACGCCCAGGCGTCGAACCTGCCCGCCGATCGCTTCGACGAAAAGCAGATCCGGCCCGCGAACTCGCTGGTCCGACGTTTGCTCGAGCTCGACCCGGCCCCGTTGACCACTGCCCGCGAACCGGACAAGCGCGTGATCGGAACCTGTCGGCACTTCGCGGTGCTGAGCTGCGCGCTCCTGCGCCACCGCGGCGTCCCCGCCCGCGTCCGCTGCGGCTTCGCCACCTACTTCCACCCCGGCCGGGGCCTCGACCACTGGATCACCGAGTACTGGGACGACGGCACCGCTCGCTGGGTCCGCGTCGACCCGGAGATCCTCGGGCGCAACGTCCTGCCCCACCCGCACGACCTGCGCCCCGGGGAGTTCCTCACCGGCGGCGAGGCGTGGATCGCCTACCGGCGTGGCGAGATCGACGCGTCCCTGTTCGGCGTCCACGGAACCGAGAACTGGGGCCCGTCCGAGATCCGCGGCAACGCCGTGAGGGACCTGGCCGCGTTGAACAAGGTCGAGACCCTGCCGTGGGACGAGTGGGGCCACATGACCGCCGCCTACGAAGGCAAGACCGGCCCGGACTACGACGCCTTGCTCGACGAACTGGCCAAGGTGTGCGACACCGACGACCCCGCAGCCGTGAGCGCCCTCTACGAGCACGAGGACTTGCGCGTGCCGGAGGACCTGATCCGCTGAGGTCGCCGGGTCCGATCGCGCGACCAGTGCGTTCTCGACTGCCTCCCACCACCGGTGGTGAGTCGAGCGATGCGGGTCACGGCTGGACAGGTGGAGGCGCTTCGACCAGATCCGCGACCACGTCGTCGAACCGGGGGTCGAGGTAGTAGCCGCTGTGCCCGCGCATGTCCGGCGGCACTGTCGCGGCCTCGTCTCCACCGACGGTCACCGGGTCCACGAACCGGAAGTCGTAGTCGGCGTTCCCGATGCCGGGCCGGGCAGGGACGGCCGGGTGCGGTTCGCTTCCCGAATCGGGCAAGGTCAGTACCGGGCCGCCGAGGGGGTCCGTCCACCGGTGGATGTTGCGCCACCGCTCGCCGAGCTCGGCGTACATCTCCTCCATCTCCGCGTGACCCATGTACGTCGGGAACAGCCGGGCGAACGCCCATTGCAGCTGCGACCCGTAGGTCACCAAGCGCACCTGTGGACGGTGGTCCGGGGCGAGCAGCCGCACCACGGCGGTGCACACAACACTCCCCTGGCTGTGCCCGGACAGGACGACGACCTTCACCTTCTCAGCACCCAGCAAGTACTCGACACGCCGTTTCAGCAGAAGGACCGTCCGGCCACCATAAGGAGGCGGACAGATGGGATGTGCCAACCGCGGCCAGAACGCGATCAGGTCCCAGACGACACCGACAGCCGTCCGCATCCTCTGCCCCTGCCAGGACCGCAGGCCGACGAACAAGAGGCCCGCCAACGTCGCGGACGCCAGCCACGCACCGAGCTGGCCGAAGAACATCGAGAACGCCGTCTCCAACCAGAACGGCGGTCGGTCCCGCCACCTCGGGAACATCCGGACCAGCACGATGACACCGTTCACCGCCACGAGCGCGCCACCGAGCAGCGCCAGCAGGCCCAACCCCCCAGTGGTAGCGGTACTTCAGCAGCGCCCACCGCCACCGGTTGGCGATCTTGCCGGTGGTGCGCGATGACGACCCGCTCCCCGGGTAGTCCCCCTCCACCACACCGCGGAGCCCGTCTCCATGCCGCTTGACCCCCCGCCACGCCAGGAGAGCCAGCCCCACCAGGAAGATGATCACGAGATGGCCCCACAGCAGCGCGGCCGTCCAGTAGCTGGTGCTCAACACGATCGCGGCCTCGGCGCACCGGCACGAGACCGCCTCGGCGGGCGCCTTGCCGCCGACCACGGGCGTGCCGAGGAAGTTGGCCGTCCAGAAGGCCAAACCACCGCTGAACGCGGTCGCCAACGTCGTCCCGACCACGGCGATGACAACGGCCGCATACCCCCGGAACATGGGCCGGAACGGTGCCGGCACGCCGAGGAGCGCCTTGCCGCTCGACCGCTTGAGCCTCCAGCAGCACACCGCCAACACCAGCAACGAACCCAGCGCCGCGACCGCGAGGAAGTTGGTCACCACCTCGAAGCCCAACAGCGCGGACCCGGTGGGCTCCGCGGTCCGCAACAAGATCGCCGAGGCGACGACCGCGACGACGGCGTAGACCACAGCGACCCACCGCAGTCGCACCAATGCCCACGGCACCCGCAGGGGATCGTTGACGTCCCCCTCGTAGTCGGCATCCGGCCCGATCGCCACCACCACGACCAGCACCACCAGCAACAGGACGCCCGGCACGGCCAACAGCGCGGACAGGACGCTGTCCAACGCACCGGAGACGAGGATGCCCGTCAGGACGCACGAGGCCGCCACGTGCAGTGTCCGCAGCACCGGGGCTTTCGGTGAGCTGTGCCAGAAGGCGACGTCACGGAAATCCCCCGTTGGGGACCGCCACGGCCCGTTCCCCGCGGGCGGGTCGTGCAGGAACGTCATCCGGCCGAACCACCAGAGCATGCCGATCAGCAGCCCCGACGGCAGGACCCCCAGCACCACGGCAAGCCCGGCACCCCGGCTTTCCAGGAAGGCCAGCCACCTGTTGTCCCGGACGCACGCCTCCTGGCCCAGGCACTGGTTGACGATGATCTCGAGCGACACGTAGGCCACCGTGGCGGCCAGCATCAGCGTGAGCACGAGCCCCAGCAACCGCAGCACGACGTCCGCGACCTTCCCGGCGGGCGACCTCCCATCCGCACCGGCACCCTCATCCACGCCAGCACCTTCGTCCGCACCGGCCCCCTCGTCCGCGCCGCGCACCGCGCCCTTGCGGGGCAGCAGCAGGGTGTACCGCGCGAGGTTGACCAGCGCGAACGGCACCATCACCAGCCACAGGGCACGGCTGGGCGACCCGGAGGTGAACCGACCCCAGTGCAGCGCCTCGACCGTGCGCCGACGCGCGCCCGAAGCGACCACCTTGCGCCTGCGCCGGAAGAACCGGGCCTCGTCGTCACCGGCGACCTGGGGACCGAGCGGCTCCTCGACGAGCACCTTCTCGGGCGGCGTGCCGGACACGCCGTGGACTCTGATCTCGACCACCTGGTCACCGCGGTCCATCGCGCCACCTGCCGGACCCTCGCGAGGGTTGTTTCCTGTGACCGTCCATCGGCCCCGGCCCGCCGGCGTTAGCGAAGGAACCGGCACCCGCGCACGAAAGTCACCCGTTCGTGTGGGGCCACCGGCCTCGAACCGTCCATCCGGGAACTAGACGAGCAATGCGCAACTCGGTCACTGGTCGTGGGCGGTCAGGGATCAGGTGACGCGTCGTCGATCGTGACGTGCGGCCGGGACCCGGTACCTCCGGCCGCAGGTGAGCCTGACCCACCACTCGACCGCCGCGTGCTTTTCCGCCGAAGGCGTCACGCCCGAAGGGCGGGGGCTCTTGCGTTCCGCCAAGCGGCAGCGACCACGGGAAGGGCCTCGGTTTCTTTCCCCGTC